>JAHWKH010000390.1 GCA_019347995.1 Gemmatimonadota bacterium
CGTCACCTGCGACATGGCCATGGAGGACGTGCACTTCCGGCGGGTGTGGCTCGACCCCGGCGAGGTGGGCTGGCGGGCCGCGGCGGCGGCGCTCAGCGACCTGGCGGCCATGGCGGCCCGGCCGGTGGCGGCGCTCCTGTCGCTGGCCGTCGCCGAGGCCGACGCCCGCTCCGGGCTGGCGGCGGGCGTTGCGGCCGGGGTGCGTGAGGCGTGCGAGGCGGTGGGCGCCTCCGTGGTGGGAGGCGACCTGACCCGCTCGATGGGGCCTCTGGTCCTCGACGTGGTGGTCCTGGGCCGGGCACCGCGACCCCTCACCCGTGGAGGGGCCCGCCCCGGCGACGAGGTGTGGGTGACGGGTGGGCTCGGGGCGGCGGCCGCAGCCGTCGTCGCGTGGGAGCGCGGCGAGACGCCGTCCGCAAAGCTGCGCGAGGCCTACGCCCGGCCCCGTCCCCGGGTGGAGGAGGCGGCGTGGCTGGCCGGAGCGGGAGGCCTCCACGCCGGCCTCGATCTCTCCGACGGCCTGGGCGGTGACGCGGGCCACGTGGCCGCGGCGTCCGGGGTGGCGGTGCGCCTCGAGGCGCGGCGCGTCCCGGTGGCGGGGGGCGTACGAGGGGTGGCGGGCTCCGACGAGGACGCGCTGGGGCTGGCCCTCTCCGGGGGCGAGGACTTCGAGCTCCTGCTGGTGGCGGAGCCCGGGGTGATGGAAACGCTCAGCGCCCCCTTCGAGGCCCGCTTCGCCATCCCGCTCACGCGCGTCGGCGACGTCTTCGAAGGGGAGGGCGTGCACCTGGACCGGGGCGACGGCACGGGCGCCGTGCCGCTGGCTCGCGGCGGCTTCTCCCATTTCGCCCCGGCGGGGGAGGGGGAGCGGTGATCCGGACGCTGTGGGTCGGGCTGGCGGCGGTGGTCCTCACGATCTGGTACGGAACCCCCATCCTCTTCTCGCGGGCGCTGCGCCTCGATTCGCTCCCCGACCGCTGCTGGGACAACCCGCGCCGGTGGGCGCGCGCCATCCTCAGGGCGGCCGGCGTGCGCGTCGAGCTCGACGGCGTCGAGCACCTCGGAGAGGACTCGGCCCAGGTGCTCGTGGCCAACCACGAGTCGTGGTTCGACGTCCTGGCGCTGGCGGGATACCTGCCGGTGGACTATCGCTTCGTGGCCAAGAAGGAGCTGGCGCGCGTGCCGGTGTTCGGCCCCGCGTGGCGGGCCTGCGGCCACATCGCCATCGACCGGCGGGACCAGCAGGCGGCCATCGAGGCCCTGGAGCGGGCGCGCCGGGAGGTGCACGACCGGCCCCTCACCATCGTGATGTATCCGGAAGGCACCCGCACCCCCGACGGGGAGCTGCTCCCCTTCAAGAAGGGAGCGTTCGTCCTGGCCATCCAGGTGGGCGTGCCGGTGGTTCCCGCGGGCATCGTGGGGGCGAGGGCCGTGATGCCCAAGGGGAGCTTCCGGATCCGCCCCGGGACGCTGCGCATCCGCATCGGCGAGCCGCTCCAGACGGAGGGCCTCGTCATGAAGGACCGCGACGCGCTCACCCTGCGCGCCCGGGACGCCGTGAAGGCCCTGCGGCGGCCCTTGCCGTCGGACGCGGTGAAGCGACCATGAGGCGAAAGGAAGAGGCGAACATCACCCGGGAGGTGGCGGCGTGTCGGCGATCGTAGACGTGCGGGGGCGGGAGGTCCTGGATTCCCGGGGCAACCCGACGGTGGAGGCGGAGGTCATCCTTGAGACGGGGCGGCGGGGGCGGGCGACCGTGCCCAGCGGCGCCTCCACCGGCGCCCACGAGGCGGTGGAGCTGCGCGACGGCGACCGTGCCCGCTATGGCGGCAAGGGGGTGCTCCGGGCCGTGGAGAACGTCAACACGGTCATCAAGGAGGCGCTGCGGGGCTTCGAGGCACGGGAGCAGCTCGACATCGACCGGACCATGATCGAGCTCGACGGCACTCCCAACAAGCGCAACCTCGGCGCCAACGCCATCCTGGCCGTCTCCATGGCCGCGGCCCGGGCCGCGGCCGCGGAGACCAACATGCCGCTGTGGAAGTACCTGGCGCCCTCGGGAGCCGGCACGGGCGTGCTGCCGGTGCCCATGATGAACATCCTGAACGGCGGGGCCCACGCGCCCAACAACGTGGACATCCAGGAGTTCATGGTGATGCCCCTGGCGTTCGACTCGTTCCGGGAGGCCCTGCGCTGCGGGGTCGAGATCTTCCACGCGCTGAAGAAGGTGCTCCAGGAGCAGGGGAAGAACACCGCCGTGGGCGACGAAGGCGGATTCGCGCCCGACCTGGGCAGCAACGAGGAGGCGGTGGAGGTCGTGCTCACCGCCATCGAGCGCGCGGGCTACCGCCCCGGGGAGGACGTGTGGCTGGCCATCGACGCCGCCGCCACCGAGTTCGAGGAGGACGGTGAGTACGTCTTCCGCTGGTCGGGGGGCGAGCGCCGCGACGTGCGGGGGATGATCGAGTTCTGGGAGGAGTGGACGCGGAAGTATCCCATCCGCTCGCTGGAGGACCCGTTGGAGGAGAACGACTGGCGGGGCTGGAAGGCGCTCACCGACGCGGTGGGCGACCGGGTGCAGCTCGTGGGCGACGACCTCTTCGTCACCAGCACGCAGCGCCTTGAGCAGGGCATCCGGGACGGCGTGGCCAACGCCATCCTCATCAAGGTCAACCAGATCGGCAC
>JAHWKH010000391.1 GCA_019347995.1 Gemmatimonadota bacterium
CGAGACGGCCACCTCCGCCACGACGAGCGCCCGGCGTGTGCCTTCCCGCCCGCCCGGGCCGCGGCCACCCTCCTTGAGCCCCCCGGCGACGTCGACGCGGCCGGCGCGCCGGGCCGGCACCATGCCCGACAGGATCCCGGTGCCCACGCTCACCGCCAGGGCGAACGCCAGCACGCGCAGGTCCACGGCCACCTCTCCCATGCGCGGGAGCTCGCCGGGCTCCAGGGCCACCAGCAGGCGTACGAGCTGCCAGGCCAGGAGCGCGCCCACGCCGCCGCCCAGCGCCCCGAGCACGACGCTCTCGGTGAGGAGCTGCGCCCGGAGGCGGCCGCGTCCGGCGCCCAGGGCCGCGCGCACCGCCATCTCCCGCTCGCGGTACGCGGCCCGTCCCAGCAGGAGGTTCGCCACGTTGGCGCACGCGATGAGGAGGACGAAGCCCACGGCGCCGAACACCACCAGGAGCACGGTGTCGACGTCCCCCACCACCACCTCGTGGGCGGGCACCACGAGCGTGCGCCACCCCTCGTTGGCCTCGGGGAAGTCCGCGGCGATCTCGGCCTGGATGCGGTCGAGGTCGGCCTGGGCGGTTGCCGGAGCGACGCCGGTCTGGAGCCGGCCCACGACGAACAGGTAGCGCGACTGGCGGTGGAACGTGGGGGCGCCGTAGTCGACCGGCCGCCAGACGTCCACGCCCGCCCCGTCCACCGTGGACAGGTCGGGCAGCACCCCGATGATCTCGACGGCGCTGCCGCCCAGCTCGACGGTGCGGCCCACCACGTCCGGATCGCCGCCGTACATGCGCTGCCAGAGGCCGTGGCTCAGTAGCGCCAGCGGCTCCCCCTCCTCGCCCTCCAGGAAGACCCGGCCGACGACGGGCTGGACGCCCAGCACCTGGAAGAGGTTGGCCGAGGCGGGGGCGGTGAGCAGCACCTCGGGCGGCTCCACGCTCGACGTCGTCGCGGACGCGTGGCTCCACGCCGCCAGCCCTTCGAAGGTGCCGTTCCCGCGGCGCCAGTCGGCGAAGTTGGGCGGTGAGGGCTCCTCGCGCTCGATGCCCTGCGCCGGGGAGCTCTCGAACACCGCGACGAGGCGCTCGGCGTCGGGGAAGGGCAGCGGCCGGAGCAGCACGGCGTCCACCACGCTGAAGACGGCGGTGGTGGCGCCGATGCCGAGCCCCAGCGTGAGCACCGCCATGGCGGTGAACATGGGGCTGCGACGCAGCGTCCGGAGCGCGTAGCGCGCGTCGCGGCCGATCCACCCGAGGGCCTCTCCCCTCCGCTCGCGCCGCGCGCGCTCCCGGTCCAGGGCCCGGCACGCCTCCCTCACCCCCTCGACGTCGCCGAAGCGGCGCAGCACCTCCTCGCGAGCGGCGCGGCGCGACCAGCCGTCGCGCTCCAGCTCGTCGATCCTGCCCTCGAGGTGGAAGCGCAGCTCGTCCTCCACGTCGGCGTCGAGACGACGGGCGCTGCGCAGCAGCCGTCCCACCTCGCCCCACCGGTCGCGCTCCCCGTCGCTCATGCCACCGGCTCCCAGGCCAGGTCCAGGACCCGGGCCACCGCCCGGGCGTGGCGCACCCAGCGCTCCACCTCCCCCTCGAGATGGAGCCTGCCCGCCGCCGTGAGCGCGTAGAACTTGGCGCGCCGGTTGTTCTCGCTCGTGCCCCACGACGACGACAGGAAGCCGTCGCGCTCCAGGCGGTGACGCATGAGCGCACGGAAATCCTCCTCGATGCGCAGCGCCTCGCCGGCGAGGCCCTCGATGCGCCTCGCCACACCGAGCCCGTGGAGGGGGCCCTCGGCCGCCAGCGTGCGCAGGACCAGGAGGGCGAGGGTGCCGTAGAGCGAGTCGGCGTCGATGCGGGCCATGGGGAGGATCCGGGAAACGGAGGTACCGCGTGGGCCCGGAGGGAGCCCGCGCGCCATTCACCGAAGCAGCTTAGGTGAAGCTCACCTGAGCCGTCAAGGGAAAGCGCTTGAGCGTGACGCACGGCCAACCCCCGGAAGGGGGCCGCGTCCCGCCGCGTCACATCCGATGCAACCGGTTCGTTTCTCCGGAAGTCCGACATCGGTCGAGATTTCCGGAGGGCGGATCTTCCCCTCTCCGGGAGTCGATGTCGAATCGAAACTTCCGGGGGCCGGATCTCCCCATTCTCATCCGGGGCGCGGATCGTCCCCCATTCCCAGAGGAATGAAGAAATGATGGAGACGAAGACGAAGGGTTTCACTCTGCTCGCGGTCGCCGTGGCGGGAGGCCTGACGGCGGGCGGGGCGGGCGCGCAGGAGGTTCGGGAGGGTGCCTTCGAGGTGACGCCGTACGTCGCGTTGTTCAAGGACGCCTACGACATCGGCGCGGACGGGAGCACCGGGGCGTTGGCGGGGCTGCGGTTGGGATACACCCTGGGGGAGCGGACGCGCCTGGTGGGGAACGTGGGCTATGGCGAGGCCGGCGACGTGGCCAGGGCGCCCGCCGGGTCGACGGACCACCACGTCTACGAGAACCAGTGGGTGATGACGACCGCTGGCGCCGAATACGACGTCCTCCCCGGCCGCACCGCGGTTGCGAGGGGGCTTCAAGTCGGCGCGGGCTGGCGCCGGCTGAGCGTCACGGGCTCGATCGGCGATCCGGCCGGCGACGACGGCCTGGGCGGCGGGGGGTACAGCTTCTACGAC
>JAHWKH010000392.1 GCA_019347995.1 Gemmatimonadota bacterium
TCGCACCACCCGACGTGCGTCGCCCGTGGCAGAAGCGATTGCACCTGCTGGGTGGCGGCGGGCGACCAGCGCAGGTCGAGCGAAGTCCAGGGCGAACAGCCGAGCATCGGCAATGGCGCCTCGGCGGTGCGCGGCTGGACCAACTCGTTCAGCAGTCTCCCCCCGCCGGCCGGACGCACAAGAACGTCCGCCAGAAGCGCGTAACGCTGGTGGCGATCAACCGCCTCGACGACGAGCGGCCGCTGGAGCGGATCGTGCCGGCGGAGGTCCTCGGCCAGCGCCGCGACCTGGTCCTCCACAACCTGGAAGCGCTGCCAGTCGGCGTCCTGGCCGGCCGACGCCGCGACCCGCGCCACCAGACCGATGGCCGTCCACGCGAGCAGGATTCCGGCGATCCCTCCCGCCAGGCCGGTCACGAGGTGGCGCACCACCTCCCGCTGCACCAGGCGGCCCGGCCCCGCGCCCAGCGCCACGTGCACGGCCGCCTCGCCGCGCGCCGCGCTGGCACGGGCCACGCCGATCCCCGCGAGGTTGAGGCTCCCCAGGATCAGCACGACGGCAACGGCGGCGAGAAGGAACCAGAGCGCGCGGGCGTCGTCCTCGCCCACGATCAGGTCCCGGAGGGGGAGGACGACCACGCCGTGCGCGTAGGCGGCGTCGGGGTCGGCCTCGCGCACGCCGCGGGCGACCGCGTCGAGGACGGCATCGACCCCGGGGGCGAGCGTCCCGTCGCGGAGCCGCGCCACGGCGATCCAGTTGACGTTGTTGCGCGACCCCACCGTGGCCCGGCGGACCTCCCGCGGGACCCATAGATCCGTGCCGGCAGGAAACTCCGAGCCCTGACGCACGACTCCCACCACGGCCAGCGGCCGCCCCGTGACCCGGACCTGCTGGCCCGGCGTGAAGCGCCCCCCCAGGAACCGCTCCACGAACCCCTCGCTCACCACGGCGAGGGGCTCCCCGGCCAGCGCCTCTTCCTCGGTGGGTGCCCGGCCGGCGGCGAGGGGCAGGCCCAGCGTCTGGAAGAAGGCCCCGGACACGTCCGCCGAGGGGACCCGGCTCGCCGAGCCGTCCACCTCCACCGTGGCCGACCCGGGTAAGTAGATCGCCGAGCTCTCCAGCCCCTCCCCGGCCTCGCGCCAGTCCAGCCACATGGCCGCCGAGGTCACGTAGAGGGCGGTGCCCGCCGAGTCCACGGGCTGGAGGGTCACCAGCCGGTGCGCCTCGGGGAGCGGCAGGGGCCGCAGGACGATCCGGTCCACCAGGGTCCACGTGGCGGTGGTGAGGCCGACGCCCAGGGCGAAGGTGGCGAGCTCCAGCGCGGCGGGACCGGGGCGACGCCGGATGTGGCGCAGCGCGAGCCGCAGGTCGCGGACGAGCCCGTCGGCGAGGCCGGCGAGCCCGAGACGAGCGTCGCGCAGGCGGGCGGAGCGTCTCAGCCTGCGGCGCCCTCCCGCCCCGCCGAAGCGGCGCTCGGCCTCGGCCCTGGCCCGGGCTGGATCCAGGCCCTCGCGGACCAGCGCCTCCGTGCGCAGGGCCAGATGTGCCTCGATCTCCTCGTCCAGCTCGCGCCGCCGCCGATCGCCCATGCCACGCTCCCCGCGCCCCCGGCGCGCGTCAGGCCCGCTCCAGTCCCAGCAGATCGTTCACCGTGCGGGCGTAGCGGTCCCACTGCTCCGCCTCCCGCTCCAGGTGCCGGTGACCCGCCTCGGTGAGGCTGTAGTACTTCGCCCTGCGGTGGTTCTCGGTGATCCCCCAGCGCGCTTCCACCAGGCGCCGGGCCTCGAGGCGGTGGAGCGCCTGGTAGAGGGCGGAGTCCTCGACTTCGAGCGCCCCGTCCGAGCGCGCCTCCAGCCAGACCGTGAGCCCGAACCCGTGCATGGGCTCGAGGCTCAGCGCCTTGAGCACCAGGAGGTCCAGCGTGCCCTTGAGAAGCGGCAGGTTTTCGGCGCCCACGGCGACCCCGGCGGGAAGCGAGCGGCTCTTACCTCAGAACATTACCCGTGTGTGCTAAGGGGAACGACGCCGAACGTAGCGCCTACCGTCGCGGCACCGCAAGAACAGGCGTGAGGGCGGCCGATGGACGCCATGCGTCGCCTGCCTGGGGATCAAATCGGCTCCAGGGCCGCCTCCAGGGCGACCGGCCGCACGTGGCACTCGTCCGCCGTGATCCGGACGTCCTCCCGCCGCCACGTCTCGTAGCCGACCGCCGCGACCTCGACATCGTACGTGCCCGCGCGGTCCTCGACGAGTCCGATGGGCCCCGCCGCCACCGCCTCCCGCGGCGCCACCCTGCCGTGCGCGTAATCGCCGTCGATGGCGACGGCCGCCACCTCGGGGGCGTCGGGCGGCAAGCCGCTCGCCGCGTCGACGACCGTGAGCTGGATCCCCGAGACCAGGATGCCGGTGCAGGCGACGCCGACGCCCGGGCCGTCGCAGGCGCCGAGGAGCAGGCACAGGGCGAGGATCGGCGCAGACCTCGTCGCGGCGCGTGCGGGGCGGCGGCGGGAGGGTCGGTCCTTCATCGGGGCCTGTCGGGGCAGTGTGTGGCCGGCGAGCCGACGCGGCACGTCAGTGCACCACCCGGAACGGCCCGCTGCCGATGCGACGCGGGGCGTCGCCCCACAGGGCGTCGAGGATGAACCGGTAGGTGCCGTCC
>JAHWKH010000393.1 GCA_019347995.1 Gemmatimonadota bacterium
GACGCCGTGGGCCGGCGGCTCCGCGACGAGCCGGGAGCCGGTGCGGCTGGGGGTCTCGGGTTCGGGTTGATGGCGTTCTGCGGCGCCGCCCTACGACCCGGAGTCGAGCTGGCCCTCGACGCACTCGAGGCGGACCGCGTCCTGGAGGACGCCTCGCTCGTCATCACCGCCGAGGGCATGGTCGACTCCCAGACGCTGGCGGGAAAGTTGCCGGTGGGGGTGGCGCGGCGGGCTCGCCGCCACGGCGTCCCCTTCCCTCGACGCCCAGGTCCGGGACCGCGACCGGCTCGTCGCCGCCCTCGACTCGGCGGCGCGCGCGCATGTCGAGAGCCCGATGGTGCCGGGCGTCTCGGTGGCGGTGGTGCGAGGCGCCGACACGCTGCTCATGCGGGGCTACGGTTTCGTGGACCTGGAATGGGACGTGCCCACGCCCGCCGACGCGTCGGCGAGCTACGAGATCGGCTCCGTCACCAAGCAGTTCACGGCGGCGGCCGTGCTCCAGCTCGTGGAGGAGGGAAAGCTGGACCTGGACGCCGACGTCACCGAATACCTGCCGGACTTCGACACACGAGGGCACCGGCTGCCGCTGCGCCGGCTCCTCGACCACACGTCGGGCATCAAGAGCTACACGGAGATGCCGGTCTTCGGAGAGCTGATCGCGAAGCGGCTGCCGCGGGACACCCTGGTCGCCCTCATCGAGGCCGAGCCCTTCGAGTTCGAGCCGGGCACGGCGGCCATCTACAACAACTCCGCGTATTTCCTGCTGGGCCTCGTCATCGAGGCAGCGGCGGAACGGCCCTACGAGGATTACGTTCGCGAGCGCCTGTTCGGGCCAGCGGGCATGGAGGGCTCCTACTATTGCTCCGAGCGCGCCGTGCGCGACGGTCGCGCCCACGGCTACGACGGCTCGCCCGACGGCCTGGTGCGGGCCGCCTACCTGGACCACACCTGGCCCTACGCGGCGGGATCGCTCTGCTCCACGGCCGGCGACCTCGTGCGCTGGAACCGGGCGCTCCACGGCGGCCGGCTCCTCTCCCCCGGGTCCTACCGGGCCATGACGACCCCCCGACCCCTCGTCGACGGGACGCCCACGGAGTACGCCATGGGCCTGGGCATCGGCCAGCACGCGGGGAGCCGCGTCATCGCCCATGGAGGCGGCATCAACGGCTTCCGGACCGACGTGCGCTTCGTCCCCGAGCACGACCTGGTCGTGGTGGTGCTTCAGAACTCGGCGGCGGCGCCGGGACCGGGCGCCCTGGGCCGGGCGTTCATGGAGCTCCTGCTGGGCCCCGAGCCGGAGCCGGCGGTGGTGCCCTTCACGGGCGACCTCGGGGCGCTGGTGGGGGAGTACGCGGGGCCGACGCGCGGCGCGCACCTGCACGTGACGGTGACGCGGGACGGCGAGGGGCTGGTGCTCAAGGCCGGCGACGAGGAGGATGGCGACCGACCCGTCCACATCGGAGAGGGGGTGTGGGCCGACGGCGGCACCCGCTTCCGCTTCGTCGTGGCCGACGGGAGGGCCCTGGAGCTGCGGGTGAGCCAGGGCGCGGGACACTACGTGCTGCGGAGGGTGCGCTGATGGAAGGACCCCGGATCGCCAGGCTTGACCGCTTCATTCTCGTGCTGACGCCGCTCCAGCCGTACGTGGACTGGGTCACGGAGCTGGAGGAGATGGAAGGCGTGGAGGAGAGCCAGGAGCCCTTCACCCTCGAGGAGGCGCAGCTCGAGCATCAGGCCACCTACCTCGTGCCCTTCTCCGAGGAGCCGGAGCTGGCGGTGGACTGGGTCGTGGAGAACTTCGACCTCCTCTTCGAGCAGGAGCTGCACGGGGTGGTGGAGGACCGGGCGCAGTGGCCCGAGCCGCGCACCTTCGAGCTCTTCCAGACCTGGTTCGACATGGATCTCCTCGACGCGCCCATCGACGTGGTGGACGCCCCGCTCTACATGGACGAACCCGAGGAGGGAGGGGCAGCATGAGCACCTCCGCGCCCGACGCCCTGCGCGACGAGTGGGCCGCTCTCCGGGAGAGGGAGCCCCATCTGCGCATCCGCCACGCCGCCAGCGAGATGGGGGTGAGCGAGGCGCAGCTCCTGGCGACCCGCGTGGGCGAAGGGGTGCGCCGGCTCCGCGCCGACGTGGCGACGCTCCTGCCGCGCATGGAGGCCGTCGGGCGCTGCATGGCGCTCACCCGCAACGACCTGTTCGTGCACGAGAAGGTGGGCGTATACCGCAACGTCTACGTGGACCCGCACGTCGCGTCCGTCGTCGACGAGGCCATCGACCTGCGCATCTTCCCGGCCCGCTGGCGCCATGCTTTCGCGGTGGAAGACGACGGGCCCCGCGGTCGACGCCGCAGCCTGCAGTTCTTCGACGCCCACGGCGTGGCGGTCCACAAGGTCTTCCTGAAGGAGGACGCGGACGTGGATGTCTACGAGGGGATCGTCGCGGAGCTGCTCCACGAGGACCAGTCGACCGCGCAGGAGGTGGCGGCGCCGGAGCTGGCAGCCGGGATGAAGCCGGACGACGCGGTGGACGTCGCGGCGCTGGAGTCGGACTGGCGCGGCATGCGGAACACGCACGACTTCCACGGCCTGCTCCGTCGCCACGAGGTCGCGCGCACGCAGGCGCTGCGGCTCGTTGCCGATGAGCTG
>JAHWKH010000394.1 GCA_019347995.1 Gemmatimonadota bacterium
TGGTCGCCTTCGCGCCGATCGTCGAGACTCTGATTATGGGCGTGGTCCTGCTGGTCCTGCTCCTGTTCGTTCCACCCGCCGCGGCGATCCTCGTCAGCGCAATCGGCTGGGGAATCGCCCATTCGCTGGTCGCTCCGATCTGGGGCTTCGTGATTTGGTGGCCGTTCCTGGTCTTCTCGACCCTGTTCGTTGCCTGGTACAGGCGTTCGATTGCGCTCGCCTTCGGCATTCCGATGTGCGCGCACGCGCTTCAGAACCTGCTCCCTGCGCTGCTCCTCGCAGTCGGGACGACCGCTGCCTAGCTATTCGCCGTCGAGCGGAAGCGTGTCCACCTCTCCTTCCGGCGCGTCGTAGCCATGCCGCGCGTAGGCGTCGCCCTCCGGCGCCGGCAGCGCCTTGCGGTCCAGCTTGCCGTTGGGCGTCAGCGGCAGCGCCTCCAGCCGCACGTACGCCGCCGGCACCATGTACTCCGGCAGCGCCTCCAGCAGGTGCGCGCGCAGATCGGAGAGATCCACCTCCTCTTCGCCGACCCAGTACGCCACCAGCCGCGCGCCGCCCGCGGCGTCTCCGCGCGCCACCACCACCGGCACCACGACGACTCCGGGGAGTACCCCGGGGGGAGACGGCCCACGTCCGTAGGCGGCATCGAGACGGCGGACAGGGGCGGCCTCCCGGCGGGGGCCGCTTTCTTTTTTTGTTCAGGGGACACGAGACACTCATGAGCGACGAGACGATCCGCCTCACGCTGCCCGACGGCAGCGTCCGCGAGATGCCACGGGGATCGACGGCCGGGGATCTGGCGCGTGCCATCGGGCCGGGCCTGGCCAAGGCCGCGGTGGCGGCCGTGGTGGACGGCGAGGTGCGCGATCTCATGTCCGGCATCGAGGACGACGCGGAGGTGCGCATCCTCACCGAGCGGGACCCGGAGGCGCTCGCGGTCCTGCGGCACTCGACGGCCCACGTCCTGGCCACGGCCGTGCGGGAGCTGCGGCCCGAGGCGGCCATCGGCTTCGGCCCCGCCATCGAGGAGGGCTTCTACTACGACTTCGAGGTGGACGAGCCGTTCACGCCCGAGGACCTCGAACGGTTCGAGGAGGCCATGCGCAAGGTGGTCGAGCAGAACCAGCCGTTCGAGCGCAGGGTCGTGTCCCGGGAAGAGGCCCGGGAGCTCTTCAAGGACGACCCCCTCAAGCTGGAGCGGCTGGAGGAGTTCGACGAGGACGAGGTCATCTCCGTCTACCAGAACGGGCCGTTCCTGGACCTCTGCCGCGGACCCCACGTCCCCAGCACGGGGCGCCTGCCCAGCTTCAAGCTTCTCTCGGCGGCCGGCGCGTACTGGAGGGGTGACGAGCGCCGCCAGATGCTGCAGCGCATCTACGGCACCGCCTTCTTCAAGGAAAAGGATCTCCAGGAGCACCTGGAGCGGCTCGAAGAGGCGAAGAACCGCGACCACCGGGTGCTCGGCCGCGAGCTGGACCTGTTCTCCACGGACAGCCGCGTGGGGGCGGGCCTCATCCTGTGGCACCCCCGGGGCGCCATGGTGCGCATGGAGATCGAGAACTACGAGCGTGAGCTCATCCTGCGCCATGGCTACGAGCTCGTCTACACGCCGCACGTGATGAGCGAGAAGCTCTTCGAGATCTCGGGCCACCTGGAGAACTTCGCCGACGGCATGTTCGGCGCCATGGAGGTGGAGGGCGCGCGCTACCGGCCCAAGCCCATGAACTGTCCCGGCCACATCGCCATCTACCAGAGCGGGCAGCGCTCCTATCGCGACCTGCCCGTGCGGATGGCCGAGTTCGGCACCGTCTACCGATACGAGCGCAGCGGCGTGCTCCACGGCATGCTACGGGTGCGGGGGTTCACGCAGGACGACGCCCACGTCTTCTGCACGCCGGGGCAGGTTCCCGGCGAGATCGGCCGTCTCCTGGACCTCGTGGACGAGATGCTCGAGACGTTCGGCTACCCCTACGCCGTGGAGCTCTCCACCAGGCCGGACAAGGCGCTGGGCAGCGAGGAGGAGTGGGAGCGCGCCCAGGACGTCCTGGCCGGGGTCCTGGAGGAGCGCGGCATCGAGTACCGCGTCGACGAGGGCGGCGGCGCGTTCTACGGGCCCAAGCTGGACTTCAAGCTGGTCGACGCCATCGGCCGCACCTGGCAGGGGCCCACCGTGCAGCTCGACTTCAACCTGCCCGAGCGCTTCGAGCTCGAGTACGTGGGCGAGGACAACGCGCCCCACCGGCCCGTCATGCTCCACCGCGTGCTGGTGGGATCGATGGAGCGCTTCGTGGGAGGGCTCATCGAGCACTACGCCGGGGCCTTCCCCACGTGGCTCGCCCCGGAGCAGGTCCGGGTGCTGCCCGTGAGCGAGCCCTACGAGGGGGACGGGCGCCAGCTCGTGGCCATGCTGGAGACGCGGGGCATCCGGGTCGGCATCGACGCCCGCGACACCCTCTCCTCGCGCAGCACGACGTCCGCGTCACGCGCGCGCCCGATCGACAGCGCCCCCGCCTTGGGAATGGGATATTCGAAGCCAGGATATTTTCCCGCAATACAGCGCAAACCGAAGCTTATCACGACACCTGTTCCATGCTCATGGCGCCCCGGTGCCACGCGCCATGGCGCCAGGTCAAGCCCCATGCTCTTAGAGC
>JAHWKH010000395.1 GCA_019347995.1 Gemmatimonadota bacterium
ACGAGGCCATCGCCCACCCCACCGAGCTGGACCGCATCATGGGGTTCGAGGCGAACTACGCGGGCACGTCCTTCATCTCCTCCCCCGAGGAGTTCCTCGGGTCGTTCCGCTACGGGCCCGAGATCATGAACATCCAGGGCGAGCGCACGACCCCCGGGGCCCTCTCCACGGTGGGCTGGGACGACGAGGGCGTGCGTCCCGACGAATACCTCATCGTGAAGGACGGCATCCTCAACGACCTCCAGACGACGCGCGAGCAGGCGCTCTGGCTGGCCGACTGGTACCGCTCGCAGGGCCGGCCCGTCCGCTCGCACGGCAACTCCTACGGACAGTCGTGGGAGGACGTGCAGTTCCAGCGCATGCCCAACGTGAACCTGCTCCCCCACCCCGATCGGGACGTGTCGGAGGAGGAGCTCGTCGACGGGATCGAGGACGGCATCCTCATCGACGGCAACGGGTCGTTCTCCATCGACCAGCAGCGCTACAACGCCCAGTTCGGTGGGCAGACGTACTACGAGATCAAGGGCGGCCGCATCACCGGCATGCTCAAGGACGTGGCGTACCAGATCCGGACCCCGGAGTTCTGGAACGCCATGGATCTCATCGGCGGCGAGAGCACCTACGAGCTCGGCGGCTCCTTCGGCGACGCGAAGGGCCAGCCGGCGCAGTCGAACGCGATCACCCACGGCTGCCCCGTCACCAGACACCGCGACATCACGGTCATCAATACCGGCCGGAGGGCCTGATCCATGGCGAACATCATCTCTCGGGAGGAAGCCCTTCGCATCACGGAGCGGGCGCTGTCCTTCTCCAGAGCCGACCAGGCGCGGGCGAACCTGTCCAGCGCCGAGACCGGCAACACGCGCTTCGCGCAGAACCAGCTGAGCACGTCGGGCGACACCACGAACACGACGCTCACCATCACGAGCGCGCTGGGCCGGAAGGTGGCGTCGGCGACCACGAACATCTTCACCGACGACGCGCTGCGCCGCGTGGTGGAGACGAGCGAGCAGCTCGCCCGCCTCGTTCCCGAGAACGAGGAGTACGTGGGCGAGCTGGGGCCGCAGGAGCCTCCCGAGCCCCAGGCGTACTTCGAGTCCACGGGAGAGCTCGCCCCGGAGCGCCGCGCCCGGGCCATCGCCGCCGTGACCGAGCAGGCGGTGGCGCGCGACCTGGTGTCCACGGGCTTCCTCATCCACGAGGCGGCGAGCGACGCGGTGGCCACCACCCGCGGGCTCTTCGTGTACGGCACCCGCACGCGGGTCAACTTCACCACGACCGTGCGCACCCCCGACGGGACGGGCTCGGGGTGGGCGGGCACCAGCGCCCACGACTTCGACGACCTGGACACCCGGCAGCTGGGCGCCACGGCCGTGGAGAAGGCCCTGGCGTCGCGGAACCCCCGCGCGGTGGAGCCGGGTCGGTGGACCGTGGTCATGGAGCCCACCACCGTGGGCAACATGGTCAGCCTCATGATGAACCAGCTCGGGGCCCGGGCCGCGGACGAAGGCCGCTCCTTCTTCTCCAGGCCCGGCGGGGGGACGCGGATCGGCGAGCAGTTCGTCGACAGCCGTGTGAACATCCACTCCGATCCCGACGATCCCACCATCTTCTCCACGCCCTTCAACGGCGAGGGGCTGCCGAACCGCCGCATGGTGTGGGTCGAGGACGGGGTGCTGAAGGACCTGGAGACGGGGCGCTACTGGGCCCAGCGCCAGGGCACCGAGATCACCGGATTCCCGGCGGGGTGGTACATGTCCGGGGGAAGCTCGACCCTGGACGAGATGATCGCGTCCACCGAGCGCGGACTGCTGCTGACGCGCTTCTGGTACATCCGGGGCGTGGACCCGCGCACGATCCTCTACACGGGGCTCACACGCGACGGGACGTTCCTCATCGAGAACGGCCGCATCAGCCATCCCGTGAAGAACCTGCGCTGGAACGAGTCTCCCATCTTCATGCTCAACAACATCGAGATGATGGGCGAGCCGGTGCGCATCTCGGCCGGAGAGTCTTCGGGCCTGACCAACACCGTGGTGGTCCCGCCGCTCAAGGTGCGGGACTTCACGTTCACGTCGGTGTCGGACGCCATCTGACGGAGCACGCGGCGACCGGAGAAGGTGCGGCCGGTCGCCGCGGGTGGTGGAGGAGGCTCGGGCGGAAGCGCGAAGAGCCCCCGGCTCAGCGCAGGAAGAGGAAGTCGTGGGGTTGCTCGGCCAGGTCCCTTTCCTGGTCGTACCATTCCTCGTCGTCGACGAGCACCTGCATGCGCACGACGACGCTCTGGCTGTCGGGAGCGGCGGCGCGCACGTAGAAGTTGTACTGGGCCTCGCGCTCCACGATGCGGTAGTCGCTGCTGAAGGGCAGCGCGACGACGCTCGTGTCCGCCTCGACCACCTCGATCACCTCGGAGCCGTCGTCGGCGATGACCACCGAGATGAGGCTGGAGGGGTAGGTCTGGGCGCGGATCCCGGCCAGGGTCCTCTCCAGGAGAGCGACCCTGTTGTACACGGGGATCACCACCGCCAGATGGAGTGAGGGCGCCGGGATTTCCCGGCCCAGGAGTGACCCGTAGTCGTTCTCGGGGGCGAGGAGAGGCTCGGACACGACCAGGGGAGGCTACCGACGAGGTTGGATCAATCGGGAT
>JAHWKH010000396.1 GCA_019347995.1 Gemmatimonadota bacterium
GGAGCGGCCCTCGCCGCGGGACAGCAGGGACCGGAGGCGGCTGCGAGCGCAGCCCCGCCCGGAACACCCGCCGCGTCAGCGGCTCCCGGCGCGCCAGCGCCTCCCGCCGCCGGAACGGCGGCTCCCGCGCCGCGTAGCGGCGCTCCCGGCACCCCAGCGCCCGCCATCGACCGGACGGCCAAGCTCTACATCGGCGGGAAGCAGTCGCGTCCCGACTCCGACTACTCACTCGACGTGCTCGGTGCCGACGGCCGGCGAGTGGGCGAGGTCGGGCGCGGCAACCGGAAGGACATCCGCAACGCCGTCGAGGCGGCGCACCAGGCCCTCCCGGGCTGGGCTGGCGCTACGGCCCACAACAGGGCGCAGGTGCTGTACTACGTGGCCGAGAACCTGGCCGCCCGAGCGGGCGAGTTCGCCCGTCGGGTGGACGCCATGACCGGGGCGGGGGAGGGCGCGCGGGAGGTGGAGCTTGCGGTGCGTCGCCTGTTCGCCTATGCCGCGTGGGCCGACAAGTGGGACGGCGCCGTCCACCACACGCCGTTCCGCAACGTCACGCTCGCGATGCCGGAGCCGCTCGGCGTGGTCGGCGTCGTGTGCCCGGAGCGCTGGCCGCTGCTCGGCTTCGTTTCCGCGGTGTTCCCGGCCGTGTCGCTGGGGAACGCGGTCGTGGCGGTCCCGTCGGAGCCTTGGCCGCTGGCCGCGACGGACCTGTACCAGGTGCTGGACACGTCCGACCTGCCGGGCGGCGTGGTCAACATCGTGACCGGTCCGAGGGCCGCCCTGACCGAGACCCTCGCCGGCCACTACGACGTGGACGGCCTCTGGCATTTCGGGCCCGAAGAAGAGGGCGCCCTGGTCGAGCGGCTCGCGGCCGGGAACATGAAGCGGACCTGGGTGGACCACGGACTGCAGCGGGACTGGGCGGACCCGGTCCAGGGGGAGGGCACCGAGTTCCTGCGACGCGCCACGCAGGTCAAGAACATCTGGGTGCCGTACGGCGAATGAGCCGACGCTCCACCGCGCCGTTCCGCGTACGCTACGGTGAGACGGACCAGATGGGCGTGGCCTACCACGCCAACTACCTCGTGTGGTGCGAGATGGGCCGCACGGACCTCATCCGGGAGCTGGGCATGAGCTACGCCGAGCTCGAGCGACGCGGCACCTACCTCGCGGTCGCCGAGGCCACCATCCGGTACGGCGCCGCCGCCCGTTATGACGACCTCATCCGCGTCGAGACCTGGGTCGAGTCAGTGAAGTCGCGTACCGTTACGTTCGGCTACCAGGTGCACCGGATCGAGCCGGACCCCGCCCGCCTGGCGACGGCCCGCACGACGCTCATCTCCATCGACAGCAACGGCCGCCCCCGCGCCCTCGCGCCTGAGGTGCTCGCCCTGTTCGGCGGCAAGAACTCATGAACCCTCTCCCCTCGATGCCTTCCACCCCCTCTCCCCTCTCCCTCCCGGGTCAAGTTCGCCTTCGCCTTCGCCTTCCGCTTCCACCCTCTCCCCTCCCATGTGCACGTCCACGCACCGGCGTTCCCCACGAAAGGGCGATGTTGGCGTTCGAAGCCGAAGTCCCCGGCTTCGAGATGGCGTTCGAAGGCGCAGTCCCCGGGCACCGCCGGAATCCAACAGGCATCGCAGGCCTCAAGGCGGGTGACAGCCCCTCGACCGCCGCGATACTAGCCGTTGTCCTCTCCCTCTCCGCCTGCGCCGGATCGTCCCCCCCGATCGAGCCTTCCCCGGTCCGGACCGCGGTGATCCTCGAGGAATCCGCGATCAGCGCGATCGGCGAGATCCTGATGCTCGAGGACCACCGGCGCTTTGACGAGGCCACGCTCCGGGGCCTCGCCGACCATCCCTCCGAAGAGGTGAGACGCAGGGCCGCGACCGCCGCCGGCCGGATCGGCGACGCCGCAGCCGCGCCCCTCCTGCTCACCATTCTGCGCGAGGACCCAAGCCCCACCGTGCGAGCGGACGCCGCATTCGCTCTGGGCCTGCTGGGCGATACTTCCGCGGCCGTGGTGCGCGGGCTCCGCTCGGCTGCTCCTCCCCGGTGGCGGCCCGTGCGGGAGGAGGAGACGACGGTCGTCGTGGAGGTCGTGGCCGCGCTGGCGAAGCTCGGCACGCCCGAGGCCCTCCAGATGCTCAAGGACGCCCTGCGCGACGCGTACCCCGCGCGGGATCCCCATTCCCGCCGGATCGCGGCGGAGGCGCTCGTGGGGATGCATGCGTTCCGTACCGCTCCGGGTCGCGTGACGTCCGTGGCGCCGTTCCTGGACCTGGAGGACGCGGAGCTACGCTGGCGGGCGGCCTGGACGCTGTTCCGGATCCGCGACCCGGCCGCCGTTTCGCATCTGGTCTCCCGGGTGGGCGACGAGGAGCATCGGGTCCGCGCCTTCGCCGCCCGTGGCCTCAGCGCGCCGCTCGCCGACTCGGCCGGCCGTCGGGCGGACGCCCTCGCGGCCTTGACGGGCGCGCTGGAGGACCGTCACCCCCACGTCCGGATCAACGCGCTCGGCAGCCTCGGCGGCTACGGGGAGCGTGCTCCCCGCGACGCCATGGCGGCGCTGATCCACGACCCCGACTCGAGCGTGGGTGTGGCCGCGGCCCGGGCGATCGCCG
>JAHWKH010000397.1 GCA_019347995.1 Gemmatimonadota bacterium
TCTTCCGATCTGCCTCGCTCTCCGCGCTCACCGCACCTCCTCGGCCGGGAGCCTCACAGCGCTCCCAAGACGTTGATCACGGCGCGCGCCCCCAGCAGGAGCGCGACACCCACCACCACCACCCCCACGAGGTTGGCGGCCCAGCCGTTGGCGCGGCGGCCCATCCGCCGGCGGTCGTTGGCCGCCAGCAGGAGGAAGCAGGCGACCGCCGGGAGCAGGATGCCGTTGGCCGCCTGCGCGAACAGGATGGCCGGCACCGGTCGCACCCCCACCAGCGCCATCACCACCCCCGCCCCCAGCACGGCGCCCCATACGGCGCGCATCCGCCCCGAGCGCAGGTCCTGGTCCCAGCCCAGGGCGCCGGCCGTCGCCCAGGCCGCCGCCAGCGGGGCGGTGATGGTCGACGTGGCCCCGGCGGCGCACAGGCCGATGGCGAAGAACGCCCGCGCCCACTGCCCCAGCACCGGCTCGAGCTGCCGGGCCATGCCCGCGGCGTCGAGGGCCGCCGCCTCCGCGGCCCCCACGGGGTGGAGCACGCCGGCCGACGTCACCAGCACGGCCATGCTCACCGCGCCGCCGACGCCGATGGAGACCACCAGGTCGCGCCGGGCCCGCGGCAGGTCCTCCTCGCCGCTCCACACCTCCCGGACCGCGGCGGCGTGCAGGAACAGGTTGTAGGGGACCACGGTGGTGCCCACGAGCCCCACCGCGAGAAGGATCGAGCCATCGGGAATGGAGGGCAAGACGAGGCTCGACAACAGCTCGGGAAGGGACGGGAGGACCGTGGCCGCGGTCGCCAGGAACGTCACCGACATGAGCCCCACCATGACGACCATGAAGCGCTGCACCACCCTGTAGCTGCCCGACCAGAGGAGCGCGAAGGCCACGGCGGCCACCACCAGGGACCACCCCCGCACGTCCCAACCTGCCAGCGCCTGGAGTCCGAGCGCCCCTCCCAGGAGGTTTCCGGTCTCGTAGGCGGCGTTGCCCACCGCGATGGCGGCGATGACCAGCCCCACGGCCGCCGCGCGCGCCAGGGGGGCCTGGAACTGGCCGCGGATCGCCTCACCCAGCCCCTTGCCCGTGATCAGGCCGAGGCGCGCCGCCATCTCCTGCAGCGCCATCGTGGCCAGCATGGAGAACAGCAGCGCCCACAGGAGCGCCGTGCCGAAGCGGGCTCCAGCCAGCGTGGCCGTGGTGACGGTGCCGGGGCCGATGAACGCCGCCGCCACCAGCCAGCCGGGGCCGCCGCCCCGGCGCGCCCCCGGAGGTCGGCGTGGCGGCGCGCCCGGCGGCTGCGGAGGGGCACGGGTCCCGTCTGGAGCGGCCATCGCCTACCTTTGGGCAGTTCACGGACGCGCAGGACGCGGCGGACGGGCCAAGGTACGAGCCCGCGCCGTGGGCCGTCCACCGACCCCGATCGTCCCATCATGTCCTTCAGGATCCTCGCCCTCGCCGGAGCGGCCTCCCTGGCCGCGTGCGACCTTCCCACCGAGCTCCCCCGCTGGGACACGGAGTGGGACGTGGTGCCGCTCAGCGACACGGTGGCCACGGCCGACCTCCTCCCCCGGCACGTGCGCCTGGCGGACGGCGGCTTCGCCATCGACTCCTTCGCCGTCACCAGCCGGGTGCGGCTGGCCGACGTGTGCGAGCTGTGCACGTGCTTCGACGGACCCGTGCCGCCGCTCACGATCGCGCCGCACGAGTGGGCGGTGCGCCTGCCCCCGGGGCTGGTCGAGGCCGAGATCGAGGGAGGGACCGCCCGCATCGTGCTCCACAACGAGGTGGGCTTCGACCTGCTGGACGACGGCGAGGGGGGGCGCGGCCACGTCGAGGTGGAGCTGCTGGACCGCCTCACGGCCGAGACGCTCCAGGTGGTGCGGGTGGACCGGCCGTTCCCGCCCGGCGACTCGCTCACGCTGGACTTCGAGCTGGGGGGCAGGCGCCTGCACGGCTTCCTGGTGGCCCGGGTCAGCGGGCGCACGCCCGGCTCGGGCTGTCGCTCCGTGACGCCCGGCGAGGACACCGGGTTCCGGGCCCGCGTCGAGCTGCGTGACGTGCGGGCGAGGCACGTGGACGTCCTCCTCTCCGACGCCCAGGTCTCGGTGCCGGACCGCTCGTTCGCGCTGCCCGCCGCCGTGGCGGAGCGCCTGCGGGCGGGCCAGGCCGACGTGGTGGTGGAGGTGGAGCTGTCCTCCTCGGTCGCCGCGGCCGTCGAGGGCTCCGGCGATCGCGTTGAGCGTGTAGCTGAGCTGGACCGGCTGGACCGTCGTGAGCAGCGGGTACAGGTCCGCGAGGACGTCCTCGACCTCGCCGGGATCGAGGTCGACTCGCTCGAGCAGCTCCTTCAGCAGCTGGCCCAGCAATTCGACCGGGTGCAGCGAGGCGAGCGCCCCGCCCGGCTTTCCGTCCCGCGGTGGCCTCCCCCTCGCCATCGGCGATCGGACCGCGTCGATTAGCACTGCGCTGCGCATGGGACAGTCTCCTTCTCGGTTGCCTACAGGCCGATCGATTTCGCGACGATGACCCTCATGATCTCGCTGGACCCCCCGTAGATCCGGCTCACCCGGGCGTCGGCGAAGGCGCGGCCCATCGATGAGGTGCGGGTGTACCCGT
>JAHWKH010000398.1 GCA_019347995.1 Gemmatimonadota bacterium
GGCCTGCAGGGTCTGGGCGAGCCGCCGCGGCCCCTTCCCGGGGAGGACGCATGAGCGCGTTCGGGCGCCGCCGCGTGGAGGACGCCGACGTGGTCATCGTCGGCGCCGGCATCACGGCGGCCATGACCGCGTGGAAGCTCTCGGAGACCACGGACCGGAGCATCCTGGTGGTGGAGGCCGGCGACCGGCCCGTGCCCCTGAGCGAGCGCATGGAGCGGCGCCAGCGCTACCTGGACTACGGCGAGAATCCCTGGACCGCCGACCACCTGGACGACATGACGGCCCCGGGGATCATGTCACGCTCCATGGGCGTGGGCGGCCTGGCCATGCACTGGGGCGGGGCCGTGCCCCGTTTCACGCCCGAGGACTTCCGGGTCCGCTCCCTCTACGGCGTGGGCGACGACTGGCCCATCGGCTACGACGACCTCGAGCCGTACTACCAGGAGGCCGAGGAGAAGCTGGGCGTGGCAGGCGAGCGGGGCCCGCCGGAGCTCGACCGCCGCGCCCGCCCCTACCCTCTCCCCCGCGTGCCCTTCTCCGAGTCGCTGGAGCGGCTGAAGGCGTGGGCCGAGCGCTCGGGGACGCCGTTCTGGGCGAACCCCGTGGCGCGCGTCATCGAGCCGTACGCGGCCGCCGACGGCGCGCGGGGCGTGTGCCGGCGCTGCGACACGTGCAACATCTGCCCGACGGGCGCCAAGTACACTCCCGACATCACCTTCGACTGGCTGGAGTCGACGGGCCGGATCCGGCTGCTCCCGCGCCGCCTGGTGCGACGCCTGGAGGTGGCCCCCGGCTCGGACCGCATCGAGGCGGCGGTGGCGGCGGGCCAGGACCGCCCCGACGAGCCGGTGCGCATCACGGGACGCACCTTCGTCCTGGCGGGCGGCTACACGTGGGCGCCCTGGCTGCTCCTGGTGTCGGCCGGCGGCCGCTTCCCCGACGGCCTCGCCAACTCCAGCGGCCTGGTGGGCCGCTACATGAACGGCCACCGCAACGTGCAGGCGTACGTGGAGGTGGACTTCCCGCTCTTCCCCGGTGAGTTCGGCAACCACTCCCTGCTCTCGCAGCGCTTCCAGAGCCACAGCGCCGGCGACGGCCGCTACGTGCGCCACGACTTCCGGGTGTGGGACTCCACGTCGGGGCGCGAGCCCCGCCTGGCCGACGACGGGGGCCGGCTCCTGCTGGGCGACGCCCTGCTGGAGGACTGGCGCGCCCGCGCCGCCACCGGCGCCGTGCGCCTGCGATCGTACTACGACGTGCTGCCCCACCGGGAGAGCCGCATCGAGATCGATCCGGGGCTGCGCAACCGCTGGGGCGACCCCCTGCCCCGCCTCCGCTTCCGCGACGACGACGCGAGCGCGGCCCTGCGGGGGCACACCGAGGACCTCGTCCGCGCCCGCTTCGACGACCTGGTCCGGGCCGGCGGCGGGCGGATCATGCGCACGTTCGTGGACGAGACGCAGGACCACCCCGGCGGGGGCGCCCGCATGGGCGACGACCCGGCCACCTCGGTGGTGGACTCGCGCGGACGCGCCTGGGACCACGAGAACCTCTTCGTGGTGGGGGCGCCCACGATGGTCACGGGCGGCTGCGCCAACGGCACGCTCACGTTCTGCGCGCTGACGCTCCGGCAGGCGGAGGAGGTGGCGAGGAGCTGACCGGTCCCCTCAGACGAGGGGCGGCAGCTCCTCCGCGGCCCGCCGCAGCAGCTCGCGCACCTCGTCGTCGGTGGTCTGGGAGAAGTCCTCGTACCAGGGGCCCACCGCCTGGAACGGCTCCGGGGTGATGGAGCACACCACGGCGTCGACGGTGTCGCGGAACCGATCACAGGCCTCGCGGGACGCGACGGGAACCGCCACGACGAGCTCCTTCGGCTCCCGGGCACGGAGGGCGGTGGCCGCGGCCGACATGGTCGAGCCCGTGGCGAGCCCGTCGTCCACCAGGATCACGGCACGCTCCTCCACGGCCGGCTCACGACGATCGCCGCGATACGCCCGCTCCCGGCGCTCCAGCTCCACCTGCTCCTCGGCGGAGACGACGGCGATGGCTTCCTGGGTGATCCCGAGCCGGAACGCCAGGTCCTCGTTGACGACGCGCACGCCGCCCGAGGCGATGGCGCCCATGGCGAGCTCGGCGTGCCCGGGCACACCGAGCTTGCGGACCAGGAAGACGTCCAGCGGCGCCCTGAGCGCCCGGGCGGCCTCAAAGGCGACGGGCACTCCACCACGGGGCAAGCCCATCACCAGCACATCGGGCCCAGCGCGGGTCAACGTCTCGCGAAAGCGCTCGATCTTGGCGACCCACTCGTCGGCGAACGGCGGCCGTTCGTCGCCCGTGGACGTGCTGGCACGGTAGTAGAAGGGGTGGTGGGTGGAGGCGATGACGGCGCACACTTCGGCCATGGCTGACTCCCTTGCTGGTCGGCTCGCTTCAGTCCGATCCCGGTTCGTAGACCGCGTTGCGGTCGATGTGCAGGTACATGTCCATACTCAGCCCGGTCCGGTGCTCTTCGGCGATCTGGCCCAGCAGCCCCGCCGCTCGGGCGAGCAGCGCGACCCCGCGCAGCAGCTCGACGGGCAGCCCGAGGTCGGCCAGTGCCGCACGGCACACCCCG
>JAHWKH010000399.1 GCA_019347995.1 Gemmatimonadota bacterium
CAGCCTTACCGCAGACCAGGTGGCGGGGGGCGTGAGCGGCCTCGGCGGCTCCTCCCGGGTGGGTCAGTTCGTCGTGGAGCTGCTGGTGCCGCTCTCCAGCAGCGTCGACTGGGGCCGCTTCGACAACGACGGCCCGGACGGCGTTCCCAACTCTGGCGACGACGACGGCTACGTGGACGTGCTGGCGGTGATGCATCCGACCCACGGCGCCGAGTGCGGCGATCCCGGGATCTACGACCGCGTGTGGTCGCACCGCTGGAGCCTGTCGGGGGCCCTCGGCCAGGTCTTCGACACGGGAACGCCGTCCGCCAGCGGCGGGTTCATCAAGATCGACGACTACACCATCCAGCCCGTCCTGGCGTGCTCCCCCACGGGAGCGATCAACCAGATCGGCGTCTTCGCCCACGAGCTGGGCCACGGCTTCGGCCTGCCCGATCTCTACGCCACGGGCGACTCGGGCCACGCCGGCATCGGCCGCTGGGGCCTCATGGGAACGGGCTCGTGGGGGTGCGGCGCCTTCGACCCGGACCGGCCCTGCCACATGAGCGCCTGGAGCAAGGCCGCCCTGGGCTGGGTGGACGTGGAGACGCTGCCCCGCGAGGCGGACCTGGGCACCGTCGCGCTGGATCCCGTCGTGACGTCGGGACGTGTCCTGATGGTGGACGCCGGCGACGGGTCGGGGGAGTACTTCCTCCTGGAGAACCGGCAGCGCCAGGGCTACGACGCGTCGCTGCCGGAGCCCGGGCTCCTGGTCTGGCACATCGATCCCGATCAGGTCGGGCGGCGCTGGCCGGTCAACGCCGTGAACTCCGACCCGCGCCACATGGGCGTCTGGCTGCGGCAGGCCGACGGGCGCGACGACCTGGGCCGCGTCGGGGGCAATCGGGGCGACACGGGCGACCCGTTCCCCGGCTCCGGCGGGGCGGCGGCGTTCCACGCGGGCTCCTCGCCACGCTCCTTCTCCCACCGAGGCACGGCCACCGGCGTGACCCTCATGGACATCTCGCGCTCCGGCGAGCAGGTGCGACTGCGCGTGCTGACGCGCTACCAGACGCTGCGCCTGGGAGGGGTGGGGCCCCTGAGCGCGTTCGTCGTGGACGGCGACACGCTGGCTCCCGGAGACCAGGCGCTGTCCACCGCCCCCTTCCAGGTCCGAGAGGTGAGCGCGCCGGCCGGCGCCCTCGTGCGCGACGGGGTGCGCCGGGGATTCACCGGGTGGAGCGACGACGCCTCGGCGGGCCGGGCGAGGACGTGGACGACGGGCCTCGAGGACGCCGCGCTCAGCGCCGTCTTCGATGGAGGGGAGGAGGTGCGCCTCCGCGTGCGCGTGGAGGGGGACACGGCGGGGGTGTCGCCCGGCGCCGTGGGCGCGAACCCGGCGACGGACGACGGGTGGTATGCCCCGGGCGTGGAGGTGGCGCTCCACGCCGAGCCGCGCGCCGGCTTCTCCTTCCTGGGCTGGGAGGGGGACCTGACGGGCAGTCCCAACCCGGCGCTGGTGGCGCTCGCCGGGCCCGTGGACGCCACCGCGCGCTTCCAGCAGAGGTTCGGCGTCGAGGGAGATGCCACCGTGCCGGTCCGCGCGGCGGCCGAGATGGAGATCGTCTTCCAGGCGGGCGAGGGCACGCCGCCCTACGCGTGGAGCCTGGTGGAGGGAGCCCTGCCGGAGGGCATGGCCATGACGGCCGGCGGCGTGGTCCGTGGCGCGGCCCTGGAGACGGGCTCGTTCCCCCTGGTCGTCCAGGCGGTGGACGCCATCGGCCTGATCGCCCGGGCCGCCGTCGCGCTGGAGGTGAGCGCCCCGGTGCTGGGCGTCGGCGCCCTCACCGATCCGTTCTTCCTGCGCCCCTCCACCCTCACGGGGACCGAGCGTCTCTTCCTCGACCGGGTGGGCAACCGCAACGGAACCTACGACCTGGGAGATTTCCGGTCCTTCGTGCTGGACAATCCGGGCCTGCCCATGACGGCGGCGGAGCGGACGCAGCTGCGGCTGCTGGTGCCGCTCGTGGACTTCCGCCGGGAGGGAGGGCCATGAGCGCGGACGCCGAGCGCCCGAGGACGGGCCGTGGGCCGCGGGGTCGGCGCGCCGGACGCCGCGCGCCGCGCGGTGTCGCGGTCCTGGCGGCTCTCTTCGTCTTCGTCGCGTGCGACGACGGACCCGTGTCATGGACCGCCACCGTGGAGGGCCCCGTCCCGGTGGGCGCCACGCTGCTGGAGGTGCGCGGAGAGGGGATCACGGGCTTCGAGGGCATCGGCGGGACCCAGGTCTTCCCGGATCCCACGCCGGCGGCTCGGGGGGTGCGGCGGGTGGTGGTGGTGAGCGCGTCGGGCATCGTCTCCTTCCGGGTGGTGGCGGACGGGGAGGCGGCGGCTCCGGCCGTGACGCCGAGGCACTTTCCAGACTGTCAGGCGCGCGCGGTCCCTGAGCCTGAGAGATTCCGGGGGCGGTTGCTCCTTCGGCGCCGCCAAGTGCCTGAAACACCTGGCGAACTCTCCCGCGCGGCCTCCCGGCGAAAATTCGTCCGCCGGCGACGCCGGAAGCCTTGGCTGCGCGAAAGCCGCGAGTCAACGATCCTTCGACAGGCTCAGGACAGGCTTAGCGGGTCGCGTTGT
>JAHWKH010000039.1 GCA_019347995.1 Gemmatimonadota bacterium
GATGGGAATTCCTGCACGTCTGCGTGGATGACGCCAGCCGCGTCGCCTATGCGGAGGTGCTGCCGGACGAAAAGGGCGTCACCTGTGCCGCCTTCCTCAAACGAGCGGCAGATTGGTTCGCCGGCCGCGGCGTCCGGCTGGAGCGGGTGATGACCGACAATGGCGGCGGATACGTCTCGAAGGTCTTCCGGCGCGTTCTCGAGGCTCTGGGCGCCCGCCACATCCGAACCCGGCCCTTCACCCCGCGGACCAACGGGAAGGCCGAACGATTCATCCAGACCTGCAAACGGGAGTGGGCTTACGCCCGCCCCTACCATCACTCAGACATCAGGACAGCTGCCTTGCCGACGTTCCTCTGCTATTACAACTGCCATCGCTCTCACTGGGGGATCGGCAGAAAAACGCCCCAGCTCCGATTCACCGAGCTGGTGAACAACGTATCTGGCAGCAACACCTAGGGCGTCGGAATCGCCGGCGCCACCACCCGGTCGCGGCCCTCCGCCTTCGCCCGCAGCAGGGCCTGGTCGGCCACCTGGAAGAGGAACTCGGGCCTGCGGGCGTGGTCCGGGCAGGCGGAGAAGCCCGCCGACATGGTCACGTGCACGCGTCCCCCCTCCCGCAGGGGCGGCCGTGCCTCCGCCACCACCGCCACGAGACGCTGGGCGGCCTTTCCGGCCACGTCGGGACCGGTGCTGGGGCAGAGGACCGCGAACTCCTCGCCGCCCACGCGGAAGCAGGCGTCGGCGGCCCGGGTGTGCTCCGCGAGCATCCTCCCCACCCAGGCCAGCACCTCGTCACCCACGTCGTGGCCCATGGTGTCGTTGATCGCCTTGAACCTGTCCAGGTCCAGGAGGATCAGGGCGAAGCCGTCGCCGTAGCGGCGGAAGCGGTCGCACTCCTCATGCAGCCGCTCGTGGAAGGCACGCCGGTTCAGGAGGTTCGTCAGGGAATCCCGGAGCGCCTGGTCCGACAGGCCGCTGATCTGCTCGTCGGCGTTGCGGATGCGTTGCGAGAGCGCCCCGAGGATCTCCACGGCCAGCCGCGGCGTCTCCATGAGCACGCGATCGAAGTCGGCCCTGGCCAGCGCCAGCGCCTCGACCCGATCCACCGCCCGCACGGTGGCGGAGCGAGGCTTCTCGTTGAGCAGCGCCATCTCGCCGAAGCACTCGCCCGAGCCCAGCCGCGCCAGCTCGAACTCCGCGCTGCGAGCCGGATAGAGGATCTGCACCACGCCGGACGTGACGATGTAGAGGGCGTGACCCGGGTCGCCGATGGTCACGATCTCCGTTCCCGGCTCGAACGCCACCGGCCTCGTCGCGTCCAGGACGCGCTGGAGGTCGTCCGGCGACAACTCCCGGAAGAGGGGAACGCGGGTGAGGAGCTCTCGCTGGTCCATGGGAGATCCGGGGTGATCGGCCGCGCAGGGCCGTGGAAGCGCAACATAGGGGCCGTGGGGGACGGGCGCCACGCGTGTGACGCGGCCCGCCGGGCCGGCCGACGAGCACCACCTGGTGGGGTGAGCCGACCGGCGCCGCCGCCAGCTCGGTCCCGAGGGCCTCCCAGCGCTCCGGCACCCACGGCGCCTGCGGGTCGAGCCGCTGCGCCGTCGCGTCCCGCACCCGCTGCTCGGCGTCGTGAAGGCTGGTGGCCATGGTGGTGACCCGGCCGGCCAGCGCCGCCGACGTGGGCGCGGCGGTCATCGCGTCGCGCGCCGGCACGCCGGTGCGCGTGGGCGACGTCGCCACCGTCCACGACACGTACGAGGAGGCCACCGAGCTCCAGCGCATCGACGGCCGCCCCGCCGTCAGCTTCGACGTGGTCAAGGCGGTCGGGACCAACACGGTCCGCGCCGCCGACCGGGTGAAGGCGCGCCTGGCGCGGCTGGAGGCGACCCTGCCGTACGGCGCCGCGTTCGTGCTGGTGGACGACGAGAGCGAGGACATCCGCCGCCAGCTCTCGGACCTGCGGCTGCGGGCGGTGGTGGCGGCGGCGGTCATCTTCCTGGTGCTGCTCGGGTTCCTGGGCTCCTTCCGCTCGGCGGCGGTGGTCTTCGCCACCATCGCCTTCAGCGTCCTCATCGCGCTGAACCTCGTCTACTTCGGCGGGCTCTCCCTGAACCTCCTGACCCTCATGGGCCTGGCCATGGGCTTCGGCCTGGTGGTGGACAACGCCATCGTGGTGCTGGAGAACGTCTTCCGGCGGTGGCAGGCCGGCGAGGCCGCCCCCGACGCCGCCGAGGCGGGCACGCGCGACGTGGTCCTGCCGATCCTGGCTTCGACGGCCACCACCCTCATCGTGTTCGTGCCGTTCGTCTATCTCCAGGGCGAGCTGCGCGTGTTCTACGTGCCGTTGGCCGTGGTGGTGGCCCTCACGCTCGTCGCGTCCCTCTTCGTGGCGTTCACGTTCGTGCCGGCGCTGTCGGCGCGGCTGCTCTCGGCGCGGGCGGGGCGGGGGGTGCGAGCGGGGGGCGTGCTGCGAGGGGGAGGGCACGGCGGCGACCCGAGCCCGGCGTCCGGGCCGCCCGCCGGCCCAGCCGCCCACCCCCCCCTCTACGTCCGCTTCTACGCCGGCCTGCTCGACCTGACCCTGCGCCACCCATGGCCCACCGTGGCGGTGGCCGCGGTGCTCCTCGCCGGCTCCTGGACCCTCTTCGACCGCTACGTCACCCGCGGCGTGGTGTGGGGAGGTGGATGGGGGCAGCAGACCTACATCCTCATCAACGTGGAGCTGCCCCGGGGCTCCAACCTGGAGCGCACCGACCAGCTCGTGCGCTTCTTCGAGGAGAGGCTGGCCGGACTGCCGGAGGTGGAGCGCTTCACCACCACGGTGAACCAGACCTCCGGCCGCATCGAGGTCACCTTCCCCGACTCGCTCGAGAGCACGTACGTCCCGGTGGCCATCAAGGAGCGGATGTTCGGCTACAGCCACACGTTCACCGGGGCCCAGGTGCGCGTGTACGGCTACGGCCCCTCGTTCTACGGCGGGGGAGGGGCGCCGCCCACCTATGGCATCACGGTGCTGGGCTACAACTTCGAGCGCGTGCGCGAGATCGCCGAGTCGCTGGGCGGGCGCATCGCCCGCCTGTCCCGCGTCGCCGAGGTCGACACCAACGCCTCCGGCGCGTTCACCCGGGACCGTGCCAGCGAGTTCGTGGTGCGCGTGGACAGGGACGCCGTGTCCCGCCACGGCCTCACGGTCCGCGACCTCGTGGCGCGCATGAACGCCGCCGTCGGAGGGGGCGGCGGCCTCGCCCGGGTGAAGCTGGGCGGCGAGGAGGTCGACGTCCGCGTCGCCCTGAGCGGCGCCGACGAGACGGACGTGCTGGCGCTCGAGGAGACCCTGCTGCAGGGGCCGGGGGGCGAAGGGATCCGCCTCGGCGACCTGGTCGGCGTGGAGTCACGCGACGTCCTGGCCAACATCCACCGCGAGAACCAGCAGTACGAGCGGCGCGTGGCGTACGAGTTCCGCGGCCCCCGCAGGCTCGGCGACCTGGTGCAGGAGGCCGTCATCGCCAGCACCGAGGTGCCGCCGGGCTACACGGTGGAGAAGGCCGAAGGGTGGCGCTTCGGAGACCAGGAGCGCCAGCAGGTGCTGATGGTGCTGCTGGTGGCGTTGACGCTGGTCTACATGGTCACCGCGGCCCTCTTCGAGTCGCTGCGCCAGCCGCTGTGCGTGATCCTCACCGTGCCCATGGCCGCCATCGGCATCTTCATGATCTTCTTCTACACCGGCGCCACGTTCACCCGCGAGGCCTACATCGGCGCCATCATGACGGGCGGCATCGTGGTGAACAACGCCATCCTGCTGGTGGACCACCTGAACCGCGTGCGGTCGCGGCGCGGGCTGCGATTCGAGGCGGCGGTGGTCACCGCGACCCTGGAGCGCGTGCGGCCGATCCTCATGACGACGGCCACCACGGTCCTGGGCCTGCTCCCCCTCGTGGCGTTCTCCGGCGCCGACGAGAACATCTGGAACGCCCTGGGCTTCACGCTGATCGGCGGCCTGCTCTCCTCCACGCTCCTGGTGCTCACCGTCACCCCCGCCCTGTACCTGCTCATGGAGCGGGGAAGGGGGGAGGCCGCGCTGGCGTCGCGCATCCTGCCCCCCGCAGCCGCTGCCGCCGGCGCCGACTGATCCGGCGCTTCAGCCGCCCACGGCGTCCAGGGCCGCCCGCAGGTCGGCCTCCAGGGCGTCCTCCCGTAGCACCGGTCGGTAGCTCGCCCCCTCGAGGAAGAGCCCCGGTGTCCCCGTGACCCCGCTGGCGCGGCCGCCGCGCATGTCGCGCCATATGCGCTCCGCGTGGGTCCGTTCCCGCACGTCGCGATGGAGGCGCTCCACGTCGAGCCCCAGCTCGGCGGCGACGCGGTCCAGCTCGCCGGGACCCCGCCGCGGATCCATCTCGAGAAGCCGGTCGTACATGGGCCAGAACGCCCCCTGGGCCCCGGCGGCCTCCACCGCCAACGCCGACTGCATGGCCCGGGGGCGGCTGGAGACGAGAGGGAAATGGCGGTGCACGAAGCGCACGCGCTCCCGCAGCTCCTCGCTGAGGGCCCCGAAGACGCCGTGGAACGCCTGGCAGTCGGGGCATTCGAAATCGGCGTAGGCCACCAGGGTGACGACGCCGGAGGTGGGGCGGAAGCGGTCCGCCGCCTCCACGGGGACCCGCAGCCGACGCTCGGGATCCAGGACTCCATGGGGAAGGACGAGGGTGGGTGGGGTCATGGGCGTTCTCGCGAGGGCTCGTGCGGCGAGGGGCGAGCCGAAAGATGGGTGGACGCCGCCGGGCCATCCAGGGGCGGAGGGGTGTTCCGGACCCCTCCAGTCGTCCGGGGGTTGTTGCTACGTTGGACCTGCCGCCGCGCATCGCGGCCGCCGACGCCCCGACGCTACCCCTCTCCGGACCTGCCACCACACCGTGAGCGACACCTCCTCCGGCACCGCCGCCGAGCCCCGCGCCCCCGGGCGGGATTTCATCCGCCAGACCATCGACCGCGACCTGGAGAGCGGTCGCTGGGACCGGGTCGTTACGCGCTTCCCCCCCGAGCCCAACGGCTTCCTGCACATCGGACACGCCAAGGCGGTGTGCCTCAGCTTCGGCATCGCGGAGGAGTACGGCGGCCGCTGCCACCTGCGCTACGACGACACCAATCCGGAGACGGAGGAGGACGTCTACGTCCGCGCCATCGCCGCCGACGTCCGGTGGCTGGGCTTCGACTGGGGCGGGCATCGCTACTTCGCGTCCGACTATTTCGAGCGCATGTACGCGTGCGCCGAGCTGCTGGTGGAGAAGGGCAGCGCGTACGTGGACTCCTCCTCGGAGGAGGAGATCCGGGAGATGCGCGGCACCCTCACCGAGCCGGGGCGGGAGAGCCCCTTCCGCGACCGCCCGGTGGAGGAGAACCTGGACCTCCTGCGGCGCATGAAGGCCGGCGAGTTCCCCGACGGCGCCCACGTGCTGCGCGCCAAGATCGACATGGCCTCGCCCAACATGGTCATGCGCGACCCGGTGCTCTACCGGATCCGGCACGCCACGCACCACCGGACCGGCGACGAGTGGTGCATCTACCCGCTCTACGACTACGCCCACTGCCTCGAGGACGCCTTCGAGGGCATCACCCACTCCCTGTGCACGCTGGAGTTCGTCCCCAATCGGGCGATCTACGACTGGGTGCTGGACGAGGTTGGCTTCGAGGAGCCGCGCACGCACCAGTACGAGTTCAACCGCCTGCACCTCGAGTACACGGTCCTCTCCAAGCGCAAGCTCATCCGGCTGGTGCGGGAGGGCCACGTGGACGGATGGGACGATCCGCGCATGCCCACCCTGACCGGGCTGCGACGCCGAGGCGTTCCGCCCGGCGCCGTGCGCGCGTTCTGTGGATCGCTGGGGGTCACCAAGAGCGACAGCCGGGTGGACGTGGCCAAGCTGGAGCACGCCATCCGTGAGGAGCTCAACCAGGAGGCGCCCCGGGTCATGGGGGTGCTGCGCCCCCTCCCCCTCACCGTCACCACGTGGCCCGAGGGGGAGGTGGACTGGATCGACGCGCCCAGCTATCCGAAGGACGTGGGCCGGGAGGGCAGCCGCCGGATCCCCTTCGACGGCAAGCTCCTGGTGGAGCGCGACGACTTCCGCGAGGACCCGCCGAAGGGCTGGTACCGCCTGGCGCCGGGCCGGGAGGTGCGCCTGCGCTACGGCTATTTCGTCACGGTGGACGAGGTGGTCCGCGATCCGGAGACCGGCGAGGTGGCCGAGCTGCGCTGCAGCCACGATCCCGCCACGCGGGGCGGCGACGCGCCGGACGGGAGGAGCCCCAAGGGCACGATCCACTGGGTGTCGGCGGCCCACGCGCTGGACGCGGAGGTACGCCTCTACGACCGGCTGTTCTCGGTGCCGGACCCCGACGACGTGCCCGAGGGCGAGGACTTCACGTACCACCTCAACCCCGGCTCGCGGATTGTGCTGGAGGGGGCGAAGGTGGAGCCGTCGCTGGGCCAGGCGCCCCCGGACACGCGCTGGCAGCTGGAGCGCACGGGATACTTCTGGCGCGACCCCGAGGAGGGACGAGGGGAGCGCCTGGTGCTGAACCGCATCGTCAGCCTGCGCGACGCGTGGGCGCGGCGCGAGGCGGCGGAGGACGCCCGGGGCGGCGCCACCGACCATCCGGAGCCTGTGGGTGGCTCACCGACGGCGCACACCGAGCCGCCTCCCGAGCAGCGCCCCGGCGCCGGGCCCGAGACGCGGGTCAGCGACGCCAGGGAGCGCGCCCGCTCGGCGGACCCTGAGCTGGCTCGCCGCCGCGCCCGCTACCTGGACGCGATGGGCCTCGATGCCGACGCCGCGGGCATCCTCTCGGGCGACCGCGCCCTCTCCGACTTCTTCGAAGCCGCCGTGGAGGCCCATGACGCCCCCGGGAGCGTGGCTTCGTGGGTGGTCAACGACGTGCTGCGCGAGCTGGGCGAGCGCGATCCCGGCGATCTGCCCTTCGGGGGCGCCGCCCTGGGACGGCTCGTTCGGCTGGTCGACGAGGACCGCGTCACCCGCGCCCTGGCCCGGCAGGTGCTGGCCGAGATGGCGGCCGAGGGGGGCGATCCCGACGCCATCGTGGAACGCCGCGGCCTCACAAAGGTGAGCGATCCCGACGCCCTGGAGCCGCACGTGGAGCGGGCGCTGGCCGAGCGCCCCGACAAGGTGGAGGAATACCGCGCCGGCAAGACGGGGCTCCTGGGCTTCTTCGTGGGACAGGTCATGCGTGCCACCGGCGGAACCGCCGACCCGAAGCTGGTGGCGGCCCTGATGCGCGAGCGCCTGGAGGGCGACGGATGAGCCCGCGCCTGCGCTTCGCGCCCTCGCCCACGGGCTACCTCCACGTGGGCGGCGCCCGCACCGCGCTCTTCAACTGGCTCCTGGCCCGGGGCTGGAGCGGCACGCTGGTGCTGCGCATCGAGGACACGGACCGGGAGCGCTCCAGCGCCGAGCACACCCGCGCCATCCTGGACGGCCTCGGATGGCTCGGCATTGACTGGGACGAGGGTCCGCTCTACCAGAGCGACGGGCTCGAGCGGCACCGCGCCGACGCGCTGCGGCTGCTGGACGAGGGCAAGGCGTACCGCGACTTCACGACGCCCGAGCTCCTGCGCCTGGAGGCCGAGCGGCGCGGCATCGAGAACCCCAGCGCGCTGGCCCGCGTATTGGCGGACGAGGCCGGGCCGGACGCCTCCGCGCGCCGCGCCGACGGCGGCGAGGACTTCGCCGTGCGCTTCAGGGTCCCGGAAGGCGAGACCTCGTGGAAGGACCTGGTGCACGGGGAGATGCGCTTCGCCAACGCCGACATCGAGGACCTGGTCCTCCTGCGGAGCGACGGCACGCCTACCTACAACCTGGCCGTCGTGTCCGACGACGCCGACGCGGCCATCACCCACGTGGTGCGGGGCGACGACCACGTCTCCAATACGCCCAAGCAGATCCTCCTGTATAGGGCCCTGGGCCTGGAGGTGCCCACCTTCGGCCACGTGCCCCTGATCCTAGGCCCGGACGGGCGCCGCCTCTCCAAGCGCCACGGCGCCACGGCGGTGGGCGAGTACGAGGAGCGCGGGATCCTCCCGGAGGCCATGGTGAACTTCCTGGCGCTCCTGGGCTGGAATCCGGGCGACGAGCGCGAGGTGATGGAGAAGGCCGAGCTGGTGGAGGCCTTCTCGCTGGACCGCGTCCAGGTCAAGAGCGCGGTCTTCGACCACGAGAAGCTGGGCTGGCTCAACGGGCGCTGGCTCGAGCGGCTGCCGCCGGAGCGCGTGGCGCCGCTGGTGGCCCGGCGCCTGGAGGCCCACGGCGTGGACGAGCACGTGCTGGAAGGGCGCGGGGAGTGGTGGCTCCGCCTGGTGGACCTCCTGAAGGCGCGGGCGCGCTCGGTGGACGAGGTGGCCGCGGCCGCGACGATCTACCTGGGGAGCGGCGTGCCCGCCTACGACGATACGGCCGTGGCGAAGCACTGGGAGAAGGATCCGGGGGCCGCGGAGGAGCGCCTCGAGGCCCTGCGGGATCGTCTGGGCGCGGGTCCGTGGAAGGAAGCGCCCCTGGAGGAGCGTCTGCGGGCCCTCGCGGAGGCCCGTGGCGAGGGAGCAGGCAAGGTGATCCACCCCCTGCGTGTGGCGCTAACGGGGCAGCGGGCCAGCCCCGGAATCTTCGAAGTGCTCGTGCTCCTGGGGCGCGAGGAAAGCCTCGCCCGGATCGAGGAGGCGCTGCGCCGAATCCGCGCAGCGGCGGGCCGGAGCGGGTGAGCCTCCCCCGAGGCGCCGGCGGCCCGCGGGACGGTGGCATGCGGTCCGAAACATCCTTTTCTTGACACCCTTCGAAGCCTTGGCGTACGATTGGTTTCTGGCCCGGCCTCTGCTTGAATCGGATGGGCCATGAGCGAGGATGAACCCCAAGGGTCGCTCCCCGCCGTAAAGGGGGAGGCCGGATACCCGATCCGGCGCGACATATTCCGGAGTCCAGGATGCCTCACGCGTTGACCGATATCGAGCGGAAGATCCTGGACTACATGGTCCAGTATCTTCGCTCCAACACATACCAGCCCTCGATCCGCGAGATCGGCGAGCGCTTCGGCATCAAGAGCACCAAGACGGTCTCCGAGCACCTCCAGGCGCTCGCCAACAAGGGCCATCTCGAGCGCGATCCCTCCCGCTCGCGCGGGGTGCGCATCCTGGGCGTGGACCTCAATCCCGACGCGGTGTCCATCCCCTGCTACACCCAGGTCCCCGACGAGCGCGCGCTGGGCCGGGGTGCCGAGGCCGACGCCCACATCACGCTGGACCGCCGCCTGGTCGGCGCGAACGGCGGATTCTTCGTGCGCGCCCAGGGGGAGGGTCTGGCGGTTCTGGGGATCGAGGACGGAGACCTCCTGCTGGTGGAGCCGGCCGCCCTGGACGAATGCGAGGACGGCGCCGTGGTGCTGGTGCGCCGCGGCCCGGCCGCCAGCTTCCATCGCATCGGAAGGAACGGCCGCGGCGTCACGCTGCAGGCCCTGCGGCCCGGTGAGGCGGCCACGGTGGTGGAGGAGCCGGGCACCCTGCCGCTGGTGGGGAAGGTGAGCGCCCTCTTCCGCCGCATGGACGGCCGCACCGCCGCGGTGAGCCTGACCGCCCACTGAGGCACGCCGCCGACGCCCCCCCCCGGGGCCGGGCCGCGCCGTCCACCCTCTCCGCCGGTGCGGGTTCGGCGGCCGACGCCCTGTGGATGGCCCGCGCCCTGGAGCAGGCGAGGGCGGCCGCGGCCGTGGGCGAGGTGCCGGTGGGAGCCGTGCTGGTCCACCAGGGCGGAATCCTCGCCGAGGCGCACAACCTCACCCTCACCCTCGGCGATCCCACCGCCCACGCCGAGATCCTCGTGCTGCGGGAGGGCGCGCGGCGCCTGGGGGGCTGGCGGCTGCTGGACACCACCCTGTACGCCACGCTCGAGCCGTGCGCCATGTGCGCCGGAGCCGTGGTCCTGGGGCGGGTGCCCCGGCTCGTGTACGGCGCACCGGACCCCAAGGCCGGCATGGTGGGCTCGCTGGGGGACCTTGCCCGGGATCCGCGGCTCAACCACCGGGCGGAGGTGACGTCGGGCGTCCTGGCCGACGCGTCGGGAGAGCTGCTGCGGGGGTTCTTCCGCGAGCGGCGGGAGCCGGGCGGTCCGGGGGCGGAGGATGGCGGGGGTGGCGCCCAGGACGGTGCCTGAGGCCACCCGACCGCGCCGGATCTCCCCGCTCCTGGCCCTGGCCCTGGGCGCGTGCACGGTGGTCGGAATGCCCCCCGGCGAGGCGCTTCCGCCCATGCCAGCATGGGAGGACGACGGGGTATCCCCCCGCACCTTCCCGGAGGTCCGCGCCCTGTGGGTCGTGAGAACCACGCTCGCCTCCCCGGAGGGCGTGGTGGCCATGGTCGACCGGGCCCACCGGGCCGGATTCAACTCCCTGCTGGTGCAGGTGCGGGGCCGGGGCGACGCGTGGTACGCCAGCGTCCTGGAGCCCGCGCCGCCGGAGCTGCTGGGACGCCCGGACTTCGACCCCCTGGCCCTGGTCGTGCGCGAGGCCCACGCCCGGGGGATGGGCGTGCACGCGTGGGTGAACGCGCTGCTGGTGGGGGGGCTGGGGACGGTTCCGGCCGACCCGAGACACCTGGCCGTGAGCCGTCCCGAGGGCCTGGCGGTGCCCCGCCCCCTGGCCCGGGAGCTCTTCGGAGCCGATCCCCGCGACCCCGCCTACGCCCGGCGCCTGCGCGACTGGGCCGACGACAACCGTCATCGGGTGGAAGGGCTCTTCGCCGCCCCGTCCGATCCCGTGGTGCGGCGACGCGTCACCGAGGTGGTCGAAGACCTCGCGTCACGCTACGACCTGGACGGAGTGCATCTGGACTACATCCGCTATCCGGGGCCCGATTTCGACTACTCGCGCGGCGCGCTGGAGGCGTTCCGGGGGTGGATGGCCGAGCGCGTCCCCGCGGCGGAGCGGGCGGCGGCGGAGGGTGCGTGGCCCCGCGACCCGCTGGCCTACGCCGAGGCGTTCCCGCAGGAGTGGGCCGAGTTCCGCCGCGAGCAGGTGACCCGCCTGACGGAGGAGGTGGCCGGGGCGGCGCGCGGGGCGCGCCCGGGCATCGTCGTCTCGGCCGCCGTCTTCCCCGATCCGGAGGACGCGCGCCGGAACCGCTTCCAGGACTGGGGCGCGTGGGCCCGCTGGGGCCTGCTGGACGCGGTGGCGCCCATGGCGTACACGGGCGACGCCGACCGGTACCGC
>JAHWKH010000003.1 GCA_019347995.1 Gemmatimonadota bacterium
GGTTCACGAGTAGCCGGCGGTGGACGACCACGCGGATCAGGTCGTGGCTGAACCGGTACCGCACGCAGTTCCCGCCCTCGGGGACGAGGATACCTTGCTCGGCGGCCTCCTGGAGTCCCGCCTCGAGATCGGCCTCCTCGTGTTCGGTGATGGCGCGGAGGAGCCGGTCGTGGGGCAGGTCCCCGAGCGCGGACGCCGCTCGGAGAAGCGCGCGGGTGTCAGGGGCCAGACCAGCGAGGCGTGCCATCATGTGTTCCTCGAGGCCGTGGGTGAGGTCGGGTTCGCCCGGGCCGGCGGCGAGGAGTTCCTCGACGTCCTGCCAGCGCTTGGCGTGCCGGGAACCGGGCGCGTTGGTGTGGGCGATGTCGTCGACGAGGACGACGTCGGGACGGCGCGCGAGGACGGCCTCGACGTCGATCCGGTCCGCGATGTACGGTATCGCGCGCACGAAATGCTCCACACCGTTCTTCTCGAAGAGCCGGCGGGGCACCACCAGCCGTCGTCGCGGGCCGGGAGGGAGCGTCGGCTCCACCGGCCGGAAGATCGATGTCTCGACGCCGTTGGTCAGGGCCTCCACGCGGGTCCCCGGCGCCAGGCCCTCGGCCACCGCCGCGATCTCGCGGCTGGCGGCGAGGGCGTGGTCGGACGTGCGCACGAAATGGCCCAGCACGGGCTTCCACAGGGGCCTGGCGGCCCGCTTCAGGAAGTGCGACGTGTGGAAGGTGGTCACCAGCGGCGCCCCGGTGCGGGCCCGGGCGAGCTCACACGGCACCACCGAGGCGATGTCCTGGGCGTGCACCACGTGGGCGTCCCGCGCCCGCTCGAGGAAGCGCGGCACCGACGCCAGGGCGTGGCCGGCCCACCCGGCCGGGTTGCGGGCCGGAAACCACGTGCGCCACACGGCCACGCCGTCCATGACCTCGTGGGCCGGGGCGTCGGGCAGCGAGCGGGACGTGACCATCTCCACCCGGTGGCCGCGCGCCGCCAGGGCGCGGCACAGGTAGAAGACGTGGCTCTCCAGCCCGCCCACCTCGGGAGGGAAGTAGACGCAGTGCATCAGGACCTTCACCCGTCCCAGTCCTTCGTGCGGCGCGCGGCGCCGGTCAGGTCGGCGATGACGATGTCGGCGATCCGCTCGCCGGCCCGGCCGTCTCCGTAGGGATTGGACGCTGACCGCGCCGCTCCCTGGCCACCCAGGATCGCGCTCGCCCGCTCCACCAGGCGCCGACGGTCCGTGCCCACGAGCTCGGCCACGCCCGCCTCCACGCCCTCGGGACGCTCCGTGACGTCGCGCAGCACCAGCACCGGAACGCCGAAGGTCGGCGCCTCCTCCTGGATGCCTCCCGAGTCGGTGAGGACGAGGGCCGCCCGGCTGAGCGCGGTGACGAGGTCCAGGTAGCCGACGGGCGACGTCAGCCGGATGCGCGGATGGCCTTCCAGGATCTCCGCGGCCGCCGCCCGGACGTTGGGGTTGGGGTGGACGGGGTAGACCACCTCCACGTCGTCGTGGGCGTCGGCCACCTCGCGCACCCCCCGGAGCACGTCCCGCAGCGGCTCGCCGAAGGACTCCCGGCGGTGCGCCGTCAGGAGCACGAGGCGCCGGCCGCCGTCGAGGGCCGCCCGCAGCTCGGGATCCTGGACGGGCCCGGCGCCGCCGGCGACGCGCAGGAGGGCGTCCACCACGGTGTTGCCCGACACGTGGACGGACCCGGCGCCCACCCCCTCGGCCCGGAGGTTCGCCGCCGCCCTCGTGGTGGGCGCGAAATACCAGTCGGAGAGGACGTCGGTGACCCGCCGGAAGATCTCCTCGGGCCAAGGCGCCCACTTGTCCCCGGAGCGCAGCCCGGCCTCCACGTGCCCCACGGCCACCTTCTCGAAGAACCCCACCAGGGCGCCGAAGCAGACGCTGGCGGTGTCGCCCTGCACCAGGATCGCGTCGGGCTCCTCCTCCGCCACCACCCGCCGCAGGCCGTCCAGGCATCCGTGGGCCACGTCGTAGTGCGACTGGCCCTCGCGCATGATGCCGAGGTCGTGTCGGGGGACCATGCCGAACGAGTCCAGGACCTGGTCCACGAGATCGCTGTGCTGGCCCGTGAGCACCACGCGCGCCTCGGCCTCGTCGGGCCGGCCGCGGAAGGCCTCGACGACGGGCGCCATCTTGATGGCCTCGGGCCGCGTCCCCACCACCACCAGGACGCGCGGCGGCCCCTCCCGCGGCCGCTCCGGGAGCCTCAGCGCCGCCTCCGCAGGGCGTCGAGCTCGGCCCGCAGCTGGGCGATCATCTCGGCCATGAGGCCGAAGCCGAACAGCAGGAACCCCACCGTCTCCAGGAGCACGACGAGGTAGAGGAAGGGTCGGAAGCCGAACCCCTGGGCGAAGCGCAGCCAGAAGGCCGCCACGCCGACCCCCAGCCCCGCCACGATGAGCGCGACGCCGGTGGCGCCGAAGAGGAGGAGGGGCTTCCTCGAGAAGAGCAGCAGGAAGGCCACCGAGACCAGGTCCAGCCCCCCGATGAGGATGCGGAACGGCCCCCGGTACTTGGACGTCCCGGCGCGCCTCGGGTGGAGGGTGATGTCGATCTCGGTGACCGTCCAGCCGCGGGCGTGGGCCAGCACCACGAAGAAGCGGTGCCAATCGTGCCGGAGCTGGATCTCGTCCAGGATCTCGCGGCGGAAGGCCTTCATGGAGTTGAGGTCCGACACCGGGACCTTGAAGACCCTGCGGGACAGCGCATTGTACGTCGAAGACACGGCGCGCTTGCCGTAGGGGCCCACCTTGCGGCCCGTCACGATGTCCCAGCCCTCCTGGAGCGTCGCGAGAAAGCGAGGGATCTCCTCCGGGAGGTGCTGCAGGTCGGCGTCGAAGAGGACGAGGAAGGTCCGGTCGGTATGCGCGGCGGCCGTGACCATGGCCTCCGTCTTCCCCTGGTTCGAGCGGTGCCGAAGCACGGTGAGCGCGTCCCAGCCGGCGCCCGCGGAGCGCGCCAGGTCGGCGGTACCGTCGGTGGAGCCGTCGTCCACCAGCACGACGTCACCGTGCAGGTCGTATTCCCGGAAGGCCCGGCGCAGCTCGGCCACCAGGACCTCGACGACCTCCGCCTCGTTGTACGCGGGCACCACGACCGCGAAGTCGCGGCGCATGACGTCGTTGAGACCGGCGGCCGCTTCCCGGGCGGCGGCCTGGGCCGCCTCGGGGGCGGGCGGCGCGAAGGGCTCGGGCGCGTCGCGCACGGAAGGGGCGTCCGGGGTGGGCATGGTCGCCAAGATAGGGCAACCGGGGAGAGGGCTCCACTATCGACCGGAACTACGCCCGCACCGCGGAGGCGCGGAGGGGGCGCAGACAGGTCTCTGCGGTTCTTCGCGGTCCCTCTGCGCCTCGTGGTGCGGGCGTAGTTACTCCGTCAGGCCCGGGTCCCCCCCCGCTGCCACCATCGCTCCAGCTCGCCGCCGGCCCTTCCGAGGTCGGCCCGTGCCAGCTCCAGGTGGTCGCAGTCGAGCGAATCGGCGGCCTGTCGGACCCGGCGGCGCACCTCCCGGGGCACGACCACGTCCGTGGTCACGCGCTCCAGCAGGTCGAACGCCTCCAGGGCCTGGCGGGCCTCCCGCACCATCTCGGTGCGGCCGTCGCCCGAATCCAGCGCGCGATCCAGGGCGAAGGAGGCGAGGGCGATCTGGTGGAAGAGGGTGCGAGTCGAGCGCTCGGCGGTGGCGGAGGTCCACCTCCGGTCGGGGCGAGGCTCCATGACGCTCCTCCGTCGGACCGATCGGTCCGGTGCGAGGGGATGGGTTCCGAGCGCCGGCTTGGGCGCCCTGGTCTGGTCTACACGCGCTTGCGCATCCGTGCCGGCAGGATGCCGAGCTGGTCGCGGTACTTGGCCACGGTGCGGCGAGCGATCTTCACGCCGTCCTGCTTCAGGAGGTTCACGATGGCCTGGTCGGTGAGGGGCTTCTGGGTGTCCTCCTCGTCGACCAGGATCTTGATCTTGTCCTTGACGCCACGGGCGCTGATGTCCTCGCCCGACGTGGTGGAGAGACCGCTGGAGAAGAAGAACTTGAGCGAATAGACGCCGCGGGGGGTCTGACAGAACTTCTCGTTCGTGACCCGCGACACCGTCGATTCGTGCATGTCGATGTGCTCGGCGACCTCGCGCAGCGTGAGCGGCTTGAGATGCTGCACGCCCTTCTCGAAGAAATCGCGCTGCCGGTCCACGATGAAGTGCATCACCTTGAGCATCGTCTGGCGACGCTGCTCGATGGCCTGGATCATCCAGTTGGCCGAGTTGAGCTTCGACGAGATGAACTCCTTGTTCTCGCCCTTGAACTTCTTCTTGTCCCGGGCCACCTCGCGGTACGCCCGCGAAAGCCTCAGGCGCGGCAGGCTGGTGTCGTTGACGAACACCATGTACTCCCCGTCGATCACGTCCACGATGAGATCGGGGATGACGTACTGCTCCGGGTCGGGCGTGTACTTGAGCCCGGGCTTGGGATCGAGCGTGCTGATCTCGTCCGCCGCGTCCTGCACCTCGCGGGCGTTGATGCCCATCGACTTGGCGATGTCCGACCACCGGTGGTTGATGAGGTCGTCGAAGTGCTCCCGCACGATCTCGTGGGCCAGCGAGCCCTCCATCTCGTGGTGGCGCATCTGGATCAGGATGCACTCGCGGAGGTCCCGGGCCGCGACGCCGGGCGGATCGAAGAACTGGATCCGCGTCAGCATCGACTCGGCCTCGTCGATGGTGTACGGGCGGAACAGCTCCTCGATCTCCGCCAGCTCGACCGCCCGCTCCTCCGGGTCGGCGATCTCCTCCGCGTTCTCCCGGGCGGTCTCGTCCAGCTCGTCCAGGTAGTCGTTGATCCCCTCCACCACTTCCTCGAGGGAGCACGACAGCGACCCGTCGTCGTCCACGTTGCCGATGATCTCCTCCCCGAGACGGCGCTCCCTCTCGGAGAGGTCCAACAGGCGGAGCTGGTCGTCCAGATGGTCACGGAGGTCGGACGTGGCGACCGGAGTGGGCTGATAGTACTCCTTGTGCTCGTACTGGGCCTTCCGCCCCCCGGCGTCGAAGCCGTCCAGGAGGATCTCCTCCCAGTCGATCTCCTCCTCCTCCTCCTTCGCCTCCTTCTCCTCCTCCTTGAGCTCCACCTCCTGCTGGACGTCGGCCTCCGACATCTCCAGGAACGGGTTCTCCGCCATCTCCTGCTTGAGGTGCTGCTGCAGGTCGAGGAGGGGCATGTAGAGCAACTCCATCGCCTGGTAGAGGCGAGGGTTGATCTTCATCTCCTGCTTCATCTGCTGGGACTGATGAAGCTTGGCGCTGAACTGGCTCATTAAAACCCGGGAGGAAGTCCTGTCAGGTCAGGCGATCGTGGCCGCCGAAGGTCGCGCATAGCGCTCCCGCATCCGCTGGGTCAGGATCGGCCCGAGATAGATCTCCGCGACCTCATCGTTCCATACCAGTTCAGAAACCGTGCCAGAGACTCGGATCCGGCCTTCGTACATGATATAGGCCCGGTCCACGATCTCCAGGGTCTGCTCGACATTGTGGTCGGAGATGACGGTCCCGATGCTGCGGGTCTTCAGGTCGGCCACGATCTGCTGGATGTCGTTCACGGCGATGGGATCGATGCCGGCGAACGGCTCGTCCAGCAGCATGAACCTGGGACGCTGGACCAGGGCGCGGGTGATCTCGAGGCGCCGCCGCTCCCCGCCCGAGAGGGAGTAGGCGCGGTTCTTCCGGAGGTGCGCGATGGAGAGCTCCTCCAGGAGCTCCTCCAGGCGGGCCTTCTCCTCCTTCCTGGGCAGCTTCAGCGTCTCGAGGATGGCCTGGACGTTCTCCTCCACGGTGAGCTTGCGGAAGATGGACGGCTCCTGGGCCAGGTAGCCGACGCCCATGCGGGCGCGCCGGTACATGGGCGTCTCGGTGATGTCCCTGTCGTCCAGGTGGACCCGACCCGCGTTGGGCGGGATGAGGCCGACGATCATGTAGAACGTGGTGGTCTTGCCCGCCCCGTTCGGCCCCAGCAGACCCACGATCTCGCCCTGGCTCACCTCCAGGTCCACGCCGTTGACGACCTTCCGCCTTCGATAGGACTTGCTGAGGCCCTCGGCCCAGAGGCGGCTGCCCGTCTCCTCCGGGGTCGTCGCCGTGGCCGTCCGACCGGCGCCGCGTCCGGCCTGCAGCTCCCCGATCGTCCGGTCGACCTCCCGCTGGAACGTGTCCCGTTCCGGTGCAACGGCCTCCCAGAGGTCGCGATCGAAGCAGAGCCCGTCCCACGCGTCGGCGGACGGCTCCCGCCGGGCGATCCCGGCTTCCTCGAGGCGCACCAGCACCTGCTCCTCGAGGTATCTCCCCAGCGCTTCCCCCTCGGCGGAGATCATGGGAAAGCCCCCGTCGTCGGAGCGCTGCGCCAGGACCTGGTAGGCGTCGCGCACCGACGCCACCCATTCGCCGCGGTCCGCGCAGCCTCCCTGCCCCGCCCTGCGCAGCAGCTCCCGCAGAGCCACGGCCACGGACACCTCGGGTCCACGCAGCGCCGCCACGAAGGCCAGGAACTCCTGGCGCGTCCTCATCGGCCACCTCCGGGAGGAGCGGCCGGGGGCGGAGCGGGCACTGTGTCGGCGGGCGGAGCGGCCACCGTGTCGGCGGGCGCCGCTCCAGGGACGCGGCGGGGCTCGAGGTGGAGCCCTCGGGCGGGTCCCGTGACTTCCATGCGCTCCACCTCTCCCGCCTCCATCTCGATGATGATCCGGTCCCCGGTCACGTAGTGCACCGCGAGTCGCGTGACCCCGGAGGCACGGGCGGAGTCCGACGGCTCCAGCCGGTAGAGGGACCGGGCGGACGTCATCGCCTCCAGCCGCTCCAGCCGGGTGGCGGTGGAGTCCGGGGCGGTGGCGACACGGCCGAACGTGGCCACGATGGTGTCGCCTTCGATCCAGTCCCGGCGCGCGATGGCAGGCGTGTCGGGCGTGTTCAGGGAATCGCGGGCGGTCGATTCGCCCACCGCCGATCCCACCGCGACGAGCCGCTCCAGCACCTCGCGCGGGGCCAGGACCTCGATGGAGTCCGCCGACAGCGCGAACGTCTCGGCGGTGGCCCGGGCGCGGACGTCCTCGCCCTCCGCCGGGGCCGCGGCGGTGTCGTCTGCGAGAGGCATGGGCATGGCCACCAGGCGCTCCACGGCCCCGTCGACGAGGAAGAGCCGGATGCGCGGCGCCGTCAGGCGCACGTCCTCCCCGGTCAGCGTCGCGCGACGCTCGGCGACCACCTCGCGCACGTCCTGGCCCGGAAGCAGCACGTCGATGTCCTCTCCCGCGAGGTCGTAGCCCGCCCCCTGCATGCGAGCCCGCTCCCGCAGCGCCAGGATGCCGGCGGCCTCGTCGTACGACACCGAGTCGCCCCAGGCGCGCAGGCTGTCCCGGACGATCTCGACGGAGCGCCCACCCCGGCCCACGGCCACGAAGCCGCTCTCGCCCTCGAGGACGATGCGCTCCGCGAAGACGTCGTACGTCACCGCGCTTTCGGGTGAGGTGCGCGAGGGAGGGCGGGCCTCGGCGGCCGCCATGGGGCGGGCTGCGATGGGCTCGCGGAGCATCGCGGCGGTGTCGACCGGCGCCGGAGCGACATCGGACGGCATCGCGGCGGTATCGGTGGGCGCTGCGGGAGGGTCGGACGGCACGAGCCCGGGGCCCGTCGCGGCCGTGTCGGCCGGCGCCGCCCGGGGCGCCGGCTCCACCCGCAGCGTGGCGCTGGCCCGCTCCCCGTTGACCGTGAGGCGGTCGGGGCGATCCTCGGCGGCCGGCAGGTACACCAGGTCGCTCCCGCGGACGATGGAGCCGTCGGTCTTGCGGACCAGCTCCACGTCGTGCTGGGCCTGGAGCCGCCCGACACGGTGGAAATACTGGGCCTCCCGGGCCCGCAGCCGCCGATCCGGATCCTCGAAGCGCACGTTGCCGAAGAGCTGTGTGAAGGCCGACGACTCGAACACCACCGCGCTGTCGGCCCGGATGCGGACCCCGTCGGCGCACGCCAGGTTGGGGGTGTCCAGGTAGGTGATGCGCGATTGCCCGATGGTGACGCCGCGCACGTTGCCGGTGCCGGGCAGGAACTCGCAGTCCTCCTGCGCCTGGATCGGCGAAGCCACCGCGACGAGCGCCGCGATCGCGGCGGCCGCCACCCTTCCCCGCCTCACCCCCCGCCTCCCCCGCCCGGCACGCCCGTCGCGGCACCGCGGAGGTTGCACACGTTGTAGTTGCGGAACTCGAGGTCCGAGTTGAAGCAGGTGCCACGGGTGACGCGGCTGCCCTCGCGCATGGTCGTGGCCGAATCGCTCCAGATGCGATCGCCGCTGGGGTCGTAGTGGAGCTCCGTGCTCTCGACGATCCGGTTCTGCTCCGGGATGCGCAGCACGACATTGCCCTGGGCGGTGAGCATCTCGCTGCGACGGTCCATGCGGCCCCGCTCGGAGACCACGGAGGCGCGCTCGGAGCCGCTCTCGCCGTAGATGGTCATGTCGACGCCCTCGAGGTGGACCACCGAGGAGTCGCGGAAGAAGTAGGCCGAGTCGGCCTGGATCCGCGCCTGCCGGATGCCGTCGGTGGTGGCGTAGGTGGTCATCTCGTAGAGCACCTGGTCCGCCTCCAGCTCCAGCAGCGTCTCGTCGGCCAGCGTGGTGGCGGCCGGATCCTGGCACGCCGCCAGGGGCGCGAGGAGGAGCAGGCCGGCCACGAGGGACCGTGGCGGCGTCCGGGTACGGCAATCGGAGGGCGTCATCGCCTCATTATACCGCGCCGGACCTCATAAGGTCGTGCAGGTGCACGACCCCCCGCAGCACGCCGTCGTCGTCCACGACGGGCAGCGCCATCACCCCGTGGGACTCCATCACGTGGACCGCCGCCGAACCCAGGTCACCGACCCGGGCGACCTTCGGGTCGGGCGTCATGACCTCCACCACCGGGTGCGCGCCCCAGCCGGTCTCGTCCCGCTCCATGAGCCGGGTGAGATCGCCGGCGGTCACCACGCCTACGACCCTGCCGCCATCGTCCACGATCGGGACCGTGCCGCGCATCTCGGCAATGGGAACCACGCTCTGACGCATCACGGCGTCCGCGGGAAGCGACGGGAAGCCTTCGTCCACCATGACGTCGTCCACGCGCACGGTGAGCTTGCGTCCCAGCGCTCCACCCGGGTGCAGCAGAGCGAAATCCTCGGCTCGGAAGCCCTTCATCTGCAGCACCACCACCGCCAGGGCGTCGCCCAGGGCGAGCGTCGCCGTCGTAGACGACGTGGGCGCCAGGTCCATGGGGCACGCTTCCTCCCGCACCGAGCAGTCCAGCACGAAGCGGGCGTGGCGGCCCAGCGAGGACGCGGGGCTTCCCGTCATCGCGATGATGGGCACACCGAGGCGGGCCAGGAACTCGACGAGGCCGGTCAGCTCCGAGGTTTCCCCGCTCTTCGATATGAGGACCGCGACGTCGGCGCCCGAGACGATGCCCAGGTCGCCGTGGAGGCCCTCGACAGGGTGCAGGAACGTGGCCGGCGTGCCCGTCGAGGTGAGCGTGGCGGCGATCTTGCGGCCCACGATGCCGCTCTTGCCGATGCCCGAGACGATGACCCGCCCCTCGGCGGCCGCCACCAGGCGGCACGCACCGACGAAGGCGTCGCCCAGCCGGTCGGCCAGCGCGCCCACCGCCTCGGCCTCGAGGCGCAGCACCCGGCGGGCCGTCTCCAGGACGGCGGCGGGCTCGGCGGCGCCGTCAGCTCCGGTCATCCACGTACCGCTCCACCATCTCGTCCCATTCGCCACGGGCCTGGAGCAGCGCCCGCGAGAACTCGCGGACCGCGCCGTGGCCGCCTCGGGATCGCGCCACCCAGTGCGCCTCGGCGGCGATCTCGGGCTGGGCGTTGCCCACGGCCGCGCGCAGCCCCACCCGGCGGAACACCGCGGCGTCCGGCAGGTCGTCGGCCAGCATCGCCGTCTCCTCCCAGCTCACCCCCTTCCGCTCCATGAGGCCCTCCACCAGGGGGATCTTGTGGGCGTCGGGATCCTGGAGGCATTCCACCTCCAGCTCCCTCGCCCGCAGCTCCGTCGCCTCGGAGAGGCGGCCGGACACCAGCGCGACCTCGATGCCGGCCCAGACCAGCATCCTCACCCCGAGCCCGTCCTGGATGTCGAAGCGCTTCAGCTCGACGGCGCTCCCGTCGGGAAGCGCGCCCATGTAGACGCCGGCGTCGGTGAGGACGCCGTCGACGTCGAGCACCACGAGGCGCACCCGCCGGGCGAGGTCGGCGGGGATTCCCGGGGCCTTGGCGCTCATGCTTCGTCCTCCTCCGCCCCGTCCATGCCCCCCAGGGCCTCCCGGATCGCCAGGACCTGCTCCAGCAACGGACGCAGGCGCTCGAGCGGCAGCATGTTGGTGGGATCCGACGGCGCCTCGGAGGGCCGGGGGTGCGTCTCCAGGAAGAGCCCGTCACAGCCCGCCGCCACGGCGGCCCGGACCAGCCCGGGGATGAAGCGGGGGTCGCCGCCACTGGATCCCTCGGCCTTGCCTGGCCGCTGCACCGAGTGGGTGCCGTCGAAGACGGCGGGTACTCCGGCGGCGGCGCGCAGGCGGGGGAACGAGCGCATGTCCACCACGAGGTCCCCGAACCCGAAGAAGGTGCCTCGCTCGGTGACGGCCACCTCGGCCGCGCCGGCGCCCTGCGCCTTCTCCACCGCCAGGGCCATCTCCTCGGGCGCCATCCACTGCCCCTTCTTGATGTTCACCGCGCGGCCCGTGGCGCCCGCCGCCACCAGCAGGTCGGTCTGGCGACACAGGAACGCCGGGATCTGGAGCACGTCCACGACGCCGCCGGCGGCCCGCGCCTGCTCCGGCTCGTGCACGTCGGTGAGGAGGGGCAGGCCGGTCTCCTCCTTCACCCGCTCCAGCCGCCGGAGGCCTTCGTCCAGCCCCGGTCCCCGGGGCGAATCGACCCGCGAGCGGTTCGCCTTGTCGAAGGAGGCCTTGTAGACCACCGGCAGCCCCAGCTCCCGGGACAGCGACGCCAGCGCCTGGCCCACCTGGAGGTTGAGCGCGTCGTCCTCCAGCACGCAGGGGCCGGCGATGAGCGTGAAGCGGTGGAAGATCACGCCGCCGCCACGGGGAGCCGCCCCATCAATCGGCGGCGCCGATGGTGGTGGTCCGGCTGCCCGTCGGCTCCTCGTCGAGGACGCCGGCGTGCCGGGCCGCCGCCTCGATGAAGGACGCGAAGAGGGGGGCGGCCCGCATCGGCCGGCTCTTGAGCTCCGGGTGGAACTGGCAGCCTACGAACCACGGGTGCTCCGGGAGCTCGATCATCTCCACCAGGTTGCCGTCGGGCGACGTGCCGCTGAAGACCAGCCCGGCCTTCTCGAGCCGCGGCCGGTAGCCGTTGTTCACCTCGTACCGGTGCCGGTGCCGCTCGCTGATCTCCCGGGCGCCGTAGATGGCGGCCGCGCGCGACCCCTCCTTCAGCGCCGCCGGATAGGCACCCAACCGCATGGTGCCGCCCTTGGTGGTGACGTTGAGCTGGGAGTCCATGAGGCAGATGACCGGATCGGGCGATTCCTCGCTGAACTCGAAGGAATCGGACTCGGCCAGGCCCACCACGTTGCGGGCGAACTCGATGACCGCGCACTGGAGGCCGAGGCAGATGCCGAAGAAGGGCAGGCCGTTGTCCCTCGCCCAGCCGATGGCCAGGAGCATGCCCTCCACGCCCCGGGGGCCGAAGCCGCCGGGGATGAGAAGGCCGTCGTACTCCTTCAGGCGCTCGGTGCCGATGCCCTCTTCGAACTGCTCCGACGACAGCCAGTCGATCCTCACCTTGGTGTCGTTGTGGATGCCCCCGTGGATCAAGGCCTCCTGCACCGACTTGTAGGAGTCCACCAGCTCGGTGTACTTGCCCACCACCGCGATGCGCACCTCGCCGTGCCGCGGCCGCAGGACACGCTCCACCATGTCGGTCCAGCCCTGAAGGTCGGGTTGGGGCGCGTCGAGCCCCAGACGGTCGAGCACCACGTCGTCCATCCGCTGCCGGCGCAGCTCCAGGGGCACCTTGTAGATGCTCTCCACGTCGCGGGCCTCCACCACGCCTTCCAGCGGTACGTTCGTGAAGAGGGCGATCTTCCTGCGGATGTCGTCGTCCAGCGGACGCTCCGTGCGGCAGACGAGCACGTCGGGCTGGATTCCGATCTCCATCAGCTCGCGCACCGAGTGCTGGGTCGGCTTGGTCTTGAGCTCGCCCGCCGCGGCGATCCACGGGACCAGCGTCAGGTGCACGAAGACGGCGTTCTGCCTTCCCACGTCCTGGCGGAACTGGCGGATGGCCTCCAGGAACGGCAGGCTCTCGATGTCGCCCACCGTGCCGCCGATCTCGGTGATGACCACGTCGTGCCCGTCGGAGAGCCGGCGGATGCACGCCTTGATCTCGTCGGTGATGTGGGGGATCACCTGCACCGTGGACCCCAGGTAGTCGCCCCGCCGCTCCTTGCTGATGACGGTCTGGTAGTTCCGGCCGGTGGTGATGTTGTTTGCCTGGGACAGCGACGCGTCCACGAACCGCTCGTAGTGCCCGAGATCCAGGTCCGTCTCCGCCCCGTCGTCGGTGACGAACACCTCCCCGTGCTGGAACGGCGAGAGCGTCCCCGGATCCACGTTGATGTACGGATCGAACTTCTGGAGCGTCACCCGGAGGCCGCGCTCCTTGAGGAGGCGGCCCAGCGACGCAGCCGCGATGCCCTTGCCCAGGGACGATACCACGCCCCCGGTGACGAACACGTATCTGGTGCCCCCGTCGTCTCTCTCGCTCATCGTCCGTGCGCTGCGAAGGGTGTCGTGTGGCCCAGCTCCGTGAGCCGCTCTTCCATCCGTGCCACATCCGCGGGCGTGTCGACCCCCGGATCCGCCCGCCCCACCACCGCCACCCCGATCCTCAGCCCCGCCTCCAGCGGCCGGAGCTGCTCCAGCATCTCCAGGCGTTCCAGGGGCGAGGGCGCCAGCGCCACCCATGCCGAGAGGGCGTCCCGGTCGTACGCGTAGATCCCGATATGGCGCAGGAACGGCGCGCGTGTCAGCTCGTCGGCGGCGGGCTTGCCGTCCCGCTTGAACGGGATCCTCGCCCGGGAGAAGTACAGCGCGCGTCCGTCCGTGGCCCGGGCCACCTTGACCACGTTGGGGTCCTTGCGCGCCTCCTCGTCCACCAGGGGCGTGGCGCACGTGCCCACGTCCCACCCTTCCTCCGCCACCAGGCGGACGGCCGCCGAAAGCTGCCGCTCCTCGAGCAGGGGCTCGTCCCCCTGGACGTTGGCGATGATGCCGAACTCCCGGTATGCCTCCATGGCCGCCACCTCCGCCACCCGGTCCGTACCCGAGGGATGGTCGGGCGACGTCATCTCCACCGGCGCCCCCATTGCGCGACACACGTCCGCTACCGCCTCCGAATCGGTGGCCACCACCACGTGATCCAGCGGAGGCATCTCGCGCACGCGGCGCCACACCCACTCGATGAGCGGGCGTCCCAGGACCGGGTACAGGGGCTTGTCGGGGAGTCGGGTGGAGGCGAGCCGCGCCGGCACGATGCCGAGGACGGTGCGGTTCATCGGCCTCTACCGGGCCGTCGGGCGGGGCTCGTGGCGGGGCTGTGCACGCCCTTCAACGTACCGGCCGCCAGAGGGGGGGGTCAAGCGGCCACGATGCGGTTCCAGCCGTCTTGCGCCCCCGTCCCGCCGGGACCCGACCGTGACGTCCCCGCGGATCCGTTACGGGATGAACTCGGCCCTCGCCTCTCCGCCGCCCACCAGCGTCACCACCACGAGGTGGCGAGAGCCGGCCCGGAGCAGCCGCGCCGCCACCAGCTCCTGGGCGCCCTGCGGGACCACTCCGTGATCCACGGGGCTGAAGAACCCGAGGCCGGCGTCCAGCGCCTGGATGTCCCAGATCACCTCGCCGCTCACCAGGTCGGTCACCACGAGCCTGCGGGCGTCGCCCTCCGTCCAGGTATAGAGGGGAGAGGATCCCGGCCCCACGGTCACCACCGCGTTCTCGGCGTTGCCGAGCGCGAGACCGCCGGGATCGCCGCACCCCACGATCGAAGCGGCGGCCAGGACCGCCGCCCACCCTCGAGCTACCGTACGCATCGTCCGTCACTCCTGCCTCGGGTCGTCCATCCCCACGGTCACGATGCAGGGAAGGTGCCGACCGCTCTGCGCCACGGGGGCGAGGGTCGGAGAACGGCGGCGGCTCGAGCCTGAGAGGCTCCGGACGCGCTGCGCTCCGGAGACGGGGCTCAAAGGGCCAGGAAGTTGCGGAGGAGCGCGTCGCCCTGCCGGGAGAAGTGGGACTCGGGGTGGAACTGCACGCCCCACACCGGGCGCTCCCTGTGGCGCACGGCCTGGATCTCACCTTCGGCGTCGGCGAGGTCGGTCCAGGCCACCGGCTCCAGCACGTCGGGCAGGACCGACCCGTCGGTGACCAGGGAGTGGTATCGCGCCACGGTGAAGGGCGAGGGGAGCCCCCGGAAGAGGCCGGTCCCCGCGTGCCGGACGGGCGCCGTCTTTCCGTGCATGAGGCGTCGGGCTCTCACGGTACGGCCTCCGAACGCTTCGCCGATGGCCTGGTGCCCGAGGCATACCCCGAGCAGTGGAACCCCGTCGGCCGCCAGAGCCCGGATGAGCTCCACGCTCACCCCGGCTTCCGAGGGCGTGCAGGGTCCGGGCGAGACCACCGCCCGCTCGGGACCCAGGGCGCGAAGCTGGTCGACGGTCCGCTCGTCGTTGCGCACCACGACCGGGTCGGCGCCCAGCGCCCCCAGCATCTGGACGAGGTTCCAGGTGAAGGAGTCGTAGTTGTCCAGGACCAGCAGCATGCGGCGCTCGGCTCCCTTCGGTGTATCGTACGAGCCGGACGAGTGCTCGCCCCGGCGGGCTTCCCTTCTTCACCGCGCCGCGCCCGGCGGTTCCCGTCCCGGTGCCGCTCGAGGAGCCGAAGACCTTGTTCACGCGCTGTCTGGTGTGCGCCACGCCCTTCCCGCCCAACGAGGCGCTCGAGCATTTCCCCACCGGCCGGCGCGTGGCGTTCGATCCGGTGCGGGGACGTCTGTGGGCGGTGTGCCGCTCCTGCAAGCGATGGTCACTGGCCCCCATCGAGGCGCGCTGGGAGGCGCTGGAGGAGCTCGAGAAGGTGGTGCGGGACGGCGCCCGCCTCCTCTCCCAGACCGACAACATCGCGCTGCTGCGAGCCGGGCCCGTGGAGATCGTGCGGGTCGGGCGCGCCGACCTCACGGAAGAGGCGTGGTGGCGCTATGGCCGCGAGCTCACCAGCCGGCGCCGGAGCTACAAGAAGCTGTCGCTGGCGGGCAGCGTCGCGGCGGGCGCGGTCGTGCTCGGGGGCTGGGCGTCGGGCGCCGCCGGATTCGTGGGCGTCTGGTGGCTCTGGGGCAACGCCCCCGAGGCCGTCACGGGCGCCGCCCGCTGGCTGCGCTTCGGCGGCGCCGCGTGGCGCGGCGACGAGCGCTGCGCCCGCTGCGGCCACGCGTTCGGTGTGGTGCGGTACCGGGACCGCAGCGGCGTCGTCCTGCTCCCCGGACCGGACGCGCGCGGGGGGCCCGACCTGGTGTATCCCTGCCCCCGCTGCGGCGCCGTGCGCGAGGGAGGGCTGCGGCTCGAGGGCGCCAGGGCCGAGCGGGCGCTGCGGAACGTGCTGGCCTACCACCACTACGCCGGAGCCTCGGAGAACCGGGTCCGCTCCGCCACGCGCCTCATCCAGGAGGCGGGGACCCCCCGCGACCTGGCCCGCATCGTGGTGCGCGACGGGCGTCGGCTGGGCGACCTGCAACGCACCGGCGCCATCGCGCTGGAGATCGCCTCCAACGAGAGCACCGAGCAGCGGCTGCTGGAGCTGGAGCTGGCCGACCTGGAGGCCACGTGGGCCATGGAGGAGGAGCTGGCCGCCATCGTAGACGGTGAGCTCACGGACGTGCCTCTCCTGGAGCAGGTACGCCGGAAGGTGGCGGGCCAGGGCCGGCCCGCCGACGCCTCTCAGTAGTCCACCGGCCTCAGGTAGAACTCGCCGATGGCGCTGGACGAGAGGATGGCCACGGTCGGGAGCTCGCGCTTCCAGTGCGTGGCGTTCAGCCGCCGCCACACCAGATCCACCTCCGCGGCGTCCAGGCCGCCGCGCACCAGCTCCTCGGGATGGTAGCCCTCCACCAGGCCGTGGAGGATGGGGTCGGCCCGGTGGTATCCGATGCCCAGCTCGTCCTCGTCGTTCACTCCCTTCACCAGGTCGGCGGTGGCCGGCTTCTCCACGATCTCGGCAGGGACGCCGAGGTGGCGCGCCAGTGCCCACACCTGTGTCTTGAGCAGGTCTCCGAGGGGGTTTATGGGGGGCGAGTCGTCCGCGTGCCACGTGAAGTAACCCAGGAGGCGCTCGCTCTTGTTGCCCGTGCCCAGGGGGAGCGCGTGCAGCCGAGCCGACTGGTCGAAGAGGATCACGGACCGGAGGCGCGCCATGAGGTTGCCCTTGCGCAGCGGCGATATGTCCGGCTCGTACGCCTCCACGTACCGGTCGATGGGCGCCGTGATCTCGATCGTGCGGTCGTGCGCGCCCGTGGCCGCGAGCACGAGCCCCGCGTGCTCCCGGCTCTCGACCGAGGACGTGGCGTACGGCAGGCGGAAGCCGTGTACGTTCTCCGGACCCAGCGCCCGTACGGCCAGGTAGAGGGACACGGCCGAGTCCACGCCACCCGAGACCCCCACCACCACCTTCTCGAAGCCGCGCCGGCGGACGACCTCCTCCCGGATGAACTCCACGAGGGTGCGCTCCACCAGGGGCAGGTCCAGGTCCAGCAGATCGGGGGCGTCGAAGGCCGGAAGGGGCCTGTCACCGGAGGCCCCGTCCCCCTCCCCTCCCAGGGACGTGGCGCCCGACGAGGTGCGAACGGCGGGCTCGCCCGTCGCCGGCCCTCCCCCGTCCCGGGAGTCGGCGTCCGGGTCCGCCCCTGCTTCGTCCGACCGGAGCCCCTGGGCATGGGCCTGCGCCAGGGCCCGCTGAAGGTGCGGAAGCGTCTGCTCGAGGTCGGCCAGGAGCGGTGTTCCGAAGCGGGCGCGGTCGATGTCCGCGCCGTCGAGGACGGCGCTCACCACCGCCTCGTCGTAGAGAGGCCCCTGGACCCGCACCCGGCCGTCGGGACCCACGACGCTGGAGCCGCCCGGAAAGAGCTTTCCACCCTCCGAGCCGACGAGCTGGGCCACCAGCACGAACACGCCGTGCTCCTCGGCCGCGGCCCGCGCCAGCCGGTCCCATCGCTCCAGGTTCCCGGGCCGCCCGTTCACGCCGGCGCCGAACTCGCGGGCGGGCGACGCGCTCACGACCACCAGGAGTTCGGCCCCCGCCAGCGCCAGCACCGCCGGCGTCATGGAGTGCCACATGTCCTCGCAGATGAGCATCCCCACGGGGCCCCACCGCGTGTCGAACGCCCGCAGGTCGGTCCCGGCCTCGACGAAGCGGGACTCGTCGAACACCCCGTAGCTGGGCAGGAACATCTTGCGGTGCACGTGCACCACGCTCCATCGCCCCGGGCCCGGCGTGAGCCACGCCACGCTGTTGTAGAGGCGCCGGCGCCAGCGCTCGTAGAAGCCCACCACCACGTCCGGAGCCTCCTCGGGCGGCGCCCCCAGACGCTCCGCCACCGCCTCGGCCGGCAGCGCGGCCTCCGCGACGCCCCCCTCGAGGAAGTAGCCGCTCAGGGACGCCTCGGGGAAGACCAGCAGATCGTGCACGCCGGCGGCGGTGCGCACCCGCTCGCGCACCCGCTGGAGATTCTCCTCCACGGCGGCCTTGCGCGGCTTGAGCTGCACCATGCCCACGCGCAGCGGCGGGCGGCCGTGGAGGTGGCTCATGCTGCCCATGCGAGAGGGAGGTGGAGGGGGCGGTGGCTCATGCTGCCCTTGGAGAAGAGGTGGTTTGTCGGCGTGGCCGGTGTGACGGACCGTAGGTACGTGACTTGCCGCGCCACGGGACGCGCCGGACATTGGCCGGGCCGCACCCTCAAGGTAGGGGCCACCGGCGGCGGCCGCAGGGGCCGGGGAGCCGATCCCCACGGCGTCTCGCCCGTCCGCGCGAGCGGGAACGGCGCCCCCCGAAGCGGTGTTGTACACGCAAGCACAACCCAATCCAGACCGGGTCCGAACGCATGAATCGAAGGCTTCTTTCCCTGGCTCTCGCGGCCACCGTCCTCGCCCCCGCGGTCCTCCATGGGCAGAGCGCCTCCGACCGAAACGTCTCCGTCCGCGGTGAATCCGCCACCGAGGCCGAGGTCTTCATGAGCGCGCTGCAGGCCATCGAGCGCCTCCACATGAACACGTACAGCGACTCCACCCTCTGGGCGCGGGCGCTGGACGGGCTCATCGAGGGGCTCGGCGACCCCTATGCGGCGGTCTTCACGCCCGAAGAGGTCGCGGCCTTCGAGGAGGAGACGACCGGCAACTACGCCGGCATCGGCGTCCAGATCACCGAGCTCAACGACATGGTCACGGTGACCAAGGTCTTCCGGGGCTTCCCCGCCAGCCGGGCGGGCATGATCGAGGGCGACGTCATCGTCGGGGTCAACGACAGCGACGCCACGACCTGGACCACCCAGATGGCGTCGGACAGCATCCGGGGCCCCATCGGCACCGAGGTCGAGGTGCGCGTGCGGCGGGAAGGCGTGGCCCGGCCCCTGCCCTTCCGGCTGGAGCGCGACGAGGTGCACGTGAAGGCGGTGAGCCACGCGGTGCTGGACGGCGGCATCGGCTACATCCACCTGGACCGCGTCGCACGCAACTCCGCCCGCGAGGTGGACGAGGCGCTGCGCGAGCTCTCCGGGACCCGCGCCCTCGTCGTCGACCTGCGCCGCAATCCCGGAGGCTACCTCGACGAGTCGCTCATGCTCTCGGACCTGTTCCTGGAGCCCGATCTGAAGCTGGCGAGCACCCGCAACCGTACCTCGGCCTCCTCCGGCGCCGCCCCGTCCGAGGAGTCGTGGAGCTCGCGCATGCCATCCCGGGCCGGCGACAAGCCCATCATCGTCCTGGTGGACGGCTACACGGCATCCGCCGCGGAGATCGTCGCCGGGGCCCTGCAGGACCACGACCGGGCGCTGGTGATCGGGGATCGCACGTTCGGCAAGGGCGTGGTGCAGTCGGTGCTGGACCTGCCCCACGGCCGAAAGCTGCGCATCACCACGGGGACCTGGCACACGCCCCTGGGGCGCTCCCTGCACCGCGAGCGCGACCAGTCCGGTGAGCTCCTCCCCGAGAACGGCGACACGCTCGCTACCGTGACCACCGCATCGGGGCGCGTGCTTCCCGCCGGCGGGGGTGTCTACCCCGACCTGACGGTGGGGCCCGATACGCTGCTCCTGGCGGAGCGCGAGCTCCTCTCGGCGGCCGCCGAGGCCGAAGCGCCGCTGGGGCTCAGGGAGGCGGAGGTGGCCTTCGCCCGCGCGCAGCAGCTCCGCGAAGCGGGCGCGCCGCCCAGCGTGGACGACGCGACCTTCGAGCGCTACGTGGAATCCCTCAGGTCCGACGGGGTACCGGCCGATCGTCTCGACGACCCGGTGGAGCGCGGATACCTGCGCTGGCGGCTGCGCATGACCGTCGCCAATCGCATGGAGCAGGACAACGACATCTCCGACGCCACCGTCGTCCGGCTGGAGCGCGACCCTGCGCTCAACGAGGCGCTGAGGCTGCTCCGCGAGGCGGACACGCAGCGCGAGCTCTTCGCCGCGGCCGACGTGGCGAAGCGCATGCTCGACTACGGCGTCCACCCGCCGACGACGAAGTGGCCCGAGATCGTCTCCGAGGCGCTCATGACCGAGCCGACGGAGATCGAGAGCCGCGAGACGCTCGACGACCTCCTGGCCCGGGATGCCTGAGTTCCGCATCGGCCTGCTCGGTCACGGGACGGTCGGCGGAGCGTTCGCCGGCCTGCTGGAGCGGCGTGCCGCCGAGGTGGAGGCGA
>JAHWKH010000400.1 GCA_019347995.1 Gemmatimonadota bacterium
CGCCCAGCTCCGTGAAGGTGGGCGGGCGACCCATGATGCCCTCCAGCCGCTCGTATTCCGAGGGCGAGAGCCCGTGGTCGTCCACCACCTCGGGCGTGATGGCGGGATCTCCGGGGCGGGGGGCGACGGAGCGTGGCCGGAGGGTCCCGGGCTCGGTGGTCTTCGTGGCTTCGTCCGTCACGTCTCTATCTCTTGGACTCTTGGAATCTCTGGAATCTCTGGATCCGGGCCGTGGGCACGGCTCACACGCCGGCCGGAGCGAGGTGCTGGACCAGCGAGGAGAACACCCCCCGGCCGTCGGTGGAGCCGAGCACCTCTTCCATGGCCCGATCGGGATGGGGCATCAGGCCCAGCACGTTGCCGCCCTCGCTCACGATGCCGGCGATGTTGCGGGCCGAGCCGTTGTGGTTGGCCGTGTCGGTGGCCTCCCCCGTCTCGTCCACGTAGCGGAAGACCACGAGCCCCTCCCCTTCGAGGCGGTCGAGGGTGGCCTCGTCGGCCTCGTAGTTGCCTTCCCCGTGGGCCACGGGCATGCGCAGGAGATCCCCCTCCCGGTAGGCGGTGGTGAACATGGTGCGGGCGTTCTCCACCCGCAGCCATTGGTCGAAGGCGTGGAAGCGCAGCGTCCGGTTGCGCACGAGCGCCCCCGGCAGCAGCCCAGCCTCGCACAGGATCTGGAATCCGTTGCAGATGCCCAGGACCGGTCCGCCCCGCCCGGCGAAGGCGACGACGTCCTCCATGACGGGGCTGAAGCGCGCGATCGCCCCGGCCCGCAGATAGTCTCCGTAGGAGAAGCCGCCGGGCAGGATGAGGGCGTCCACGCCCGAGAGGTCGTGCTCCCGGTGCCAGACGAACATGGGGTCGCCGCCCACCAGCTTCGCGGCGTGGTAGCAGTCGTAGTCGCAGTTCGAGCCCGGGAACGTGACGACCGCGATCTTCACGCGCCCGTCTCCCGGATGGTCACCTCGAAGTCCTCGGTGACGGGGTTGGCCAGCAGCTTCCTGCCCATCTCCTCGGCGCGGGCGCGGGCCTCGTCGGCGGAGGCGGCGTCCATGTCCAGGCCGATGGCCTTGCCCACCCTCACGTCGGCGAGCCCTGCATATCCCAGGGACTCCAGGGCGTGCTGGATGGCCTTGCCCTCCGGGTCCAGCAGTCCGGGACGGGGGGTGACGCGGATCTCCAGGTGAAAACGGCTCAAGGACGCTCCTCCTCGGACTCTGGGTGCTCCTGCGCGCGGCGCGCGCGCGAGGGTGCGACATCGGTGTAATCCATGGCGCGGATCTCCGCGCCGGCTTCGTCGGGCTCTTCCTCGTCCAGCAGCGGGTCCCGCTCCGGCAGACGGTCCACCAGGCCCAGCAGGACCGACTTCACCAGCCCCGACAGCGTATACAGGACCAGGAAGGGGAAAAAGAAATACCGTGGCACCGTCAGGGCCGCAAAGAGGCTGCCGAGCATCACCGCCGTCGTGAGAAGCCCGCGGGCGGTGCGCAGGCCGATCCGCGGAACCACGGAGTAGGGGACATGGCTCACCATGAGGACACCCAGGAGCATCATGCCCACCCCCATGATCCGTGGCCATGGGAGGAGCGCGAGGTTTTCCTGGAAGAAGGGCGTCTGGGTGAACGGAAAGTAGGTGGCCAGGATCATCCCCGCGGTGGGGGAGGGGAGCCCGTGGAAATGGCTCTTGGCGTGCCCGGCCTGCTCGACGTTGAAGCGGGCGAGGCGCACGACCACCGCCGTCACGTACACGAACGTGATCGTCCAGCTCCAGTCGCCGTCCGCGAAGTGGAGGTGGTAGAGGATCATCCCCGGGGCGACGCCGAAGGAGATCGCGTCGACCAGGGAATCCAGCTCGGCCCCGAAGGCCGACCCGGTGCGGGTGAAGCGGGCCACCCGGCCGTCCAGCATGTCCAGGACGCCGGCGAAGACGATGAACCAGCCCGCCCACAGGAAATCGCCGCGCCCCGCCGCGATGATGGCGTAGAGCCCGAAGAAGAGGTTTCCCAGCGTGAACGCCGAGGGAAGGATGATGATCCCCCGCTGCAGCGGCACCCTGGGGACGCGGCTGGGGATGGGAGTCACGGCCGCTCGACCCCCCCTTCACCAGCTGCCGCGTCGGCGGGCCGCCACGCGTCGAGCTCGCTGCCGGTGAGGCGTCGGAAGATCTCCAGGTAGCGGCCCGTGGCCGCGTCCACCACCGACGGCGGAAGCTCCGGCGGGGGCGGGCTCTTGTCCCAGTCGGGCAGCGCGTCCAGCCAATCGCGGATCGGCTGTTTGTCCAGGGACGGCTGCCCGCGCCCCGGCGCGTAGCTCTCCCGCGGCCAGAAGCGCGAGGAGTCCGGGGTCATGACCTCGTCGATGAGGAGGAGACGCCCCTCCTCGTCGAGGCCGAACTCGAACTTGGTGTCGGCCAGGATGATCCCCCGCTCGGCCGCGATGTCACGACCGCGGGCGTACAGCGCCTGGGACAGGTCGCGGAGCCGGCCGGCCAGCTCCGCACCCAGCCCATCCTCCATGGCGGAGAACGTGATGTTCTCGTCGTGCCCGCTCTCGGCCTTGGTGGCCGGCGAGAAGATGGGCGGGTCGAGCCGATCGCACTGCA
>JAHWKH010000401.1 GCA_019347995.1 Gemmatimonadota bacterium
TCTCCTTCTTCTCGCTCAGCTCCGCCGTCGCCATCGACTCTCTCCGTCTCGGCCTGTGAGGGGTGGTGCGGAGGCGAAGATACAACACCCGAAGAGAAAGCGAAAGGTGCTTCTTCCGGTCGCCAGCCGCCGATCACGCGCCTCCATTGTAACGGGGCGTTCCGGGTCGGCGGAATGCCCGACGGGGACGACCTGCGGGAGCGCAGCAGGCGGGGACGCCGGGTGGCGCGGGACTGGAGAAACGGCGCCGGCTCCGGCAAGTTTGCGGGAACCCGGGAGGGGACGCGGCGGCTTGTCATGGTCCCAGCGCTCCACCGGACTCCGATCCCTCCGCGCCACGCCGGACGCCCATGACCGAGCACGAATACGACCTCGTCGCCATCGGCGGCGGCACCGCCGGCCTGGTCAGCGCCGCCGGCGCTCGCTACATCGGCGCGACGAGCGCCATCGTCGAGAGGGAGGCCCTCGGCGGCGACTGCCTCTGGACCGGGTGCGTCCCCTCCAAGGCCCTCGTGGCGTCTGCGCGCCTGGCGCACGCCATGCGCCACGCGGAGGAGCTCGGGCTCACCGGCGCCGCCCCGCGCCACGCGTTCGGAGAGGTGATGGCCCGGATGCGGGCGGCCCGCGACACGGTGGCCCACCACGACGACCCGGAGCGGTTCCGGGGCATGGGGGTGGGCGTCCATTTCGGCGCGGCGCGGTTCCTCGAGCCGGGCGTCGTGGAGGTCGAGGGCGTGGGCCGGATCCGGTCGAAGCGCTTCGTGGTGGCGACCGGGGCGCTGCCGTCCATCCCCCCCATCCCGGGCCTGGAGGACGTGAGCCCGCTCACCCACCACACCGCGTTCGACATCGACGAGCTGCCGCGGCGCATGGTGATCCTGGGCGGCGGCCCCATCGGCCTCGAGTTCGCGCAGGCCTACGCCCGCCTGGGCGCCCGGGTCACCGTGGTGGAGTTGCTCGATCACGTCCTGGCCGGCGAGGATCCGGACGTGTCCGCCGCGCTCCGGGAGCTCCTGGAGGCCGAGGACATCGAGATCGTGACGGGCGAGCGGGCCGAGCGGGTGGAGAAGGGCGAAAGGGGCGGCAGCGTGGTGGTCACCGCCTCGGGACGCCGCTTCGAGACCGACGCCCTCTTCGTGGCCACCGGCCGCCGGCCCGCCACCGAGGGGCTGGAGCTGGCCAGGGCCGGCATCGAGACCGACGACCGCGACGCCGTGGTGGTCGACGACCGGCTGCGCACGACCGGCGATCGCGTGTGGGCCGCCGGCGACGTGACGGGCGGGGCCCAGTTCACCCACCTGGCCGACGCCATGGCCAAGACCGTGCTCCGCGATGCGCTGCTCCCCTTCGGCACCCGCCTGGACCGCAGCGCGGTGCCCCGCGTCACCTACACGGATCCGGAAGTGGCGCACGTGGGCATGGGTGAGCGGGAGGCGGAGGACGGGGGAGCCTCCACCCACCGGTACGCGTTCGCCGATCTCGATCGGGCGATCGTGGAGGGGGACGCGCGCGGCTTCGTCAAGATCCACGCCGACCGGAAGGGGCGGGTGATGGGCGCGACCGTGCTGGGAGCCGGAGCCGGCGAGCTGATCGTCCCCCTGGTCATGGCCATGAAGCACGGCCTGTCGCTGGGACAGATCTCCGATACGATCTTCCCCTATCCCACCCGCATGGAGGGCGTGAAGCGAGCCGCCGACGCGTTCCGCAGGACCCGGATCGAGAGCCTGGGCGGAAAGGCCCTGCGCAAGGTGGTCTCGTGGCTGGCGTGACGAGCCGGGCGCGGCCGCGCCTCGCCCTCCTCCTGCCCTTCGTGGCCGTCGCCGCCTCGTCGTGCGCGGAGCCCGCGGCGGAGGAGGCGCCGCTTCCCGTCGGGGCGACCCCGCTGGACACCCTGCCCGATCACGGTGCCTTCACGGACGTGCTCGAGGGGGTGGTCCATCCCCCCCTGGTCGACTACCGGGCCCTCATGCCCCGCAAGCCCGCGCTCGACGCCTACCTGGAGCGGCTCGCCGCCACCGATCCGGCCGCCCTCGAAGAGGCGGGGCGCGACGCGCGGCTGGCCTTCTGGATCAACGCCTACAACGCGTGCATGCTGGACCTCGTCACCGACCACTATCCCATCGAGCGCTCGGGCGGGATCGTCCAGCGTCTGCGCAACCGCCTCGCCGGCCGGCCCGCGAACTCGGTCTGGCAGATCCCCGACGTGTTCACGCGGGAGCACTGCGCGGTGGCGGGGGAGCCCCGCTCGCAGGACGAGATCGAGCACGAGATCATCCGTCCCATGGGCGAGCCCCGCATCCACTTCGTGGTCAACTGCGCGGCCCGCAGCTGTCCGACGCTGGCGGCCCGGGCGTACGCCGCCGACGACCTGGATGCGCGCCTCGACGAGGCGGTACGCCGGTTCATGGCCGACGCGCGCCACTTCCGGCTCGAGGAGGACACGCTGTTCCTGAACCGGGTGCTGGACTGGTACGGAGACGATTTCGGAGGTGTCGACGGGCTGCGGGATTTCTTCGCGCCCTACCTGGACGAGGAGGCGCGGGCGCGGGTGAACGATCCGGTCACCGCCGTGGAATTCGTGGAGTAC
>JAHWKH010000402.1 GCA_019347995.1 Gemmatimonadota bacterium
CCGAGCGCGAACCCCTCGCGGCGCGCCAGGTCGGGAGGGCGCCGGTCGAACCTGGGCCGCTCCCCCGGGAGTTCGTCGTCCCGGTCCCCCGCACGGGACTGCGCGGTGTCGGCGTCGATGTCGTCCCGCAGGATCCGGGCTGCACCGAGGGCTTCCTCGAACTCGAGATCGGTGGAACGGTCGTCCACCGGCTGCTGCGGGAGACGTCGGGCCCCGCGGCGTTCACGCTGCCCGACCTCACCGAGGTGTGGGGCGCGCGCATCCTGTCGGCGCTGGGCCGGACGACGCAGGCCTCGCCGGAGGCCACCGCGGAGCTCGAGGCCGAGCTGGGCACCCTGGCGTCCGACATTCCCGACATGGCGCGGTGGCGGGCCGAAGCCGTTCCCCTGGAGGAGTCGCTCCTCCGCGACGTCCGGCGGCCCCTCACCATCCTCCAGGGTGCCGTCGCCCTGGTCCTGGTCATCGCCTGCGCCAACGTGGGGATCCTGCTTTCGGTCCGCGGAATGCGGCGGCGCGGAGACGCGGCGGTCCGCAAGGCGCTGGGGGCGAGTCGGGCCCGGCTCGCGGCCATGGGGCTGGTCGAGTCGGTGGGCCTCTCGGCCCTGGCCGGCGCCCTGGGTCTCGGCGCCGCGGCACTGGCCCTCGAGCCGGCCCTGCAGGCGGTTCCGGCCGGCTTTCCCCGCGCATCCGAGGTGGACCTCCATCCGGGCGTGGCGCTCTTCGCCCTGGTGATGGCGCTGGGTACGGGGCTCCTCGCCGGAGCGGCCCCGGCGGCGCAGGCCTGGGGCGCGCCCGTGGCCCCGACCCTCAACGAGGCGGGATCGGGCCGCACCCCGTCGCGCGGGGCGAGGCGGATCCGCGCCACGGCCGTGGCCGGGCAGGTCGCCCTCAGCGTCGTCCTGCTCGCCGCCGCCGGCGTCCTGACCCGGAGCTTCCTGACCGTCCTCGCCCAGGACCCGGGGTTCCGCCCCGACGGGATCGTGACCTTCGATCTCTCGCTGAACGGCGCGCCGTACGAGGAGCCTTCCGCCCAACTCTCGTTCGTGGAGAGCCTCCTGGGGCGCCTCGAGGCCCTCGCGAGCGCCGACGTCGCCGCCGTGGCCCGCAACCTCCCCGTGAGCGGCTCCACCATGACCTCCCCGGTGGACATCGAAGGACGGGGCGCCACGCCCGAGCCCGCCCAGATCGCGTGGGTGAGCCCCGGCTACTTCCGTCTCATGGGCGTGCCGGTGCTGGACGGCCGCGCCTTCGGCGCCGAGGACGGCCCGGAGGGACGCCCCGTGGCGATGGTGGACGAGGCGTTCGCGCGACGCTTCCTGCCCGGGGAGGCGGCCGTGGGCGTCCGCGCCCGCTCCTACTTCGGCGGCTCGCCGCCCCGGGAGGTGATCGGCGTCGCGGGCGCCGTCCGCCACGGGGGGCTCACCGAAGCACCTCCCCCCGTCTTCTACGAGCCCTTCCTGCAGGCGCCGTCGGGCCAGCTCACCCTCCTCGTGCGCTCCACGGCCCCCACCGGCGCCGTGGTGGCCGACGTACGGGCCGTGCTGCGGGGGCTCGATCCGGCGCTGCCCGTCCGGGCCGTGGCCACCATGGACGAGCGCATCGGCCGCTCCGTGGCCACCCACCGCTTCTACGCCTCGGTGATGGCGGGCTTCGCGGCCCTCTCCCTGCTGCTGACCATGGTGGGCTCGTATTCCGTGCTGTCCCATTCGGTGGCGGAGCGGCGGCGCGAGATCGGCATCCGCATGGCGCTGGGAGCGCCCGCGGGCGCAGTCCGGGGAGAGGTGATCCGCCAGGCGCTGGGCGTGACGCTGCTGGGGCTGGTGGTGGGTACGTCGGGGGCGCTGCTGGCGACCCGGGCGCTGCGCGGGCTGCTCTTCGGCGTGGGGCCGGCCGATCCCCTGGTGCTGGCCTCCCTGCCCGTCCTCCTGGCCGCCGCCGCCCTGGCCGCGGCGTGGCTGCCGGCCCGCCGGGCCACGGCCGTGGATCCGGCGGGGACCCTCCGGGACGGATGAAGGGGGGCGTGCGGTTGGCGGTTCCTTTCGCCCCCTTCTGCCGCGTCCTCCCCCTCGCCACGGAGCGGCGCCCATCGTAGCATGATCGGCCCAAATCACCGCCCGCTTTCGACAGGATGGAGGGAGGCTCCGTGAGCGTCGCATCCCGCATCGAGCTGGTCCATCACGAGGGCTGCGGCCACGTCGACCGCGCGCGCGAGTCGCTGGCGGCGGCGCTGCGTCGCCGTGGGCTGCCGCCCCGCTGGACGGAGTGGCGCACGGGCGATCCGTACGCGCCGGAGCGCGTGCGACGGCTGCCGTCCCCGACGGTCCTCGTGGACGGGGTCGACGTCCAGGGGGCGTCTGGCACGGCCGGGGAGGCGGATGCCTGTCGCGTCCATCTCGACGATCTCGAAGACAGGATCGTGGACGCCCTCGCCGCGAACGGGTGCGGCGAAAGGGCCTGAGGATTTCCCCACGCCTCCGGGGGCATTTCCCCACCGCGCGATCAGGCGCTACTGCTTTTCCTTCGGCACCACCAGGACCGGACAGGGAGCGCTCTGCGCGACACCCATGGCGACGCT
>JAHWKH010000403.1 GCA_019347995.1 Gemmatimonadota bacterium
ATCGGCGGACATGCCATCCACGTCCCGTACGAGTTCCTCTGGGCCCACGAGGCCGTCGACGGCGCCGAAGAGGATCCTCGGTTCCGGACGGTCAGCTCGATCCGCGAGGTCCCCGACCAGATCCTCTGACCGTCTGCCCCCTCCGGGGCGCGGGTATGGGCGGTGCATGCGCTGTTCACGTGTCCTCGACCTTGCCCCCGTCCGGTCACTGCATCAGCATCGTTCGAGCGGAGGCCTCGACGCTCTGGAGGTCGCCCGGTCGACGGATCCGGACGTGCTCGTCGGCCTGGTGACCGACGCCGGTCTGCGGGGCCGCGGCGGCGCCGGCTTCCCCACCGGCGTGAAGTGGAGCTTCATGCCCAAGGTGGAGGGCCAGGAGGCGTACCTCTGCTGCAACGCCGACGAGTCCGAGCCCGGGACCTTCAAGGACCGCGAGCTCCTGCGCTGGGAGCCGCACCAGCTCATCGAAGGCTGCCTCATCGCCTGCTACGCCATCCGGGCGAAGCACGCGTACATCTACTGCCGGGGCGAGTTCTTCGAGGCCACGCAGGTGCTCGCGAAGGCGGTGGAGGAGGCCTACGCCGCCGGTCTCGCCGGCAAGGACATCCTGGGCTCGGGCGTCGACATCGACGTCACCGTCCACGTCGGCGCCGGCGCCTACATCTGCGGCGAGGAGACCGGGCTCATGAACTCCCTGGAGGGCCGGCGCGGCCAGCCCCGGGTGAAGCCCCCGTTCCCCGCCGCCGTGGGCGCCTTCGGCAAGCCGACCACCATCAACAATGTGGAGACGCTGTGTGCCGTGCCCCACATCGTCACCAACGGGGCCGACTGGTACCGGCAGTGGGGAAGCGAGAAGAGCCCCGGCACCAAGCTCTTCTGCGTGAGCGGCCACGTGCGGAAGCCGGGCAACTACGAGCTGCCCCTGGGCTTCCCCATGATGGAGCTCATCGAGGACGTGTGCGGCGGCATGAGGGACGGCAACAAGCTCAAGGCCGTCATCCCCGGCGGGAGCTCGGTGCCTCTTCTCGACGCCGAGGATTGCAGGGCCTGCTCGCTGGACTACGAGGGCGTGTCGGCGGCGGGCTCCATGCTCGGCTGCGCCTCGGTCATCGTCATGGACGAGACCGCCGACATCGTGAAGCAGGTGCGGCGCATGGCGGCGTTCTACGCCCACGAGTCGTGCGGCCAGTGCACGCCCTGCCGCGAGGGCTCTTCCTGGGTCACCAAGATCCTGCGGCGCATCGAGGACGGGCGCGGCACGGAGCAGGACCTGGACATGCTCGTCGAGCTCACGGACCAGATGACCGGCACCACGATCTGCGTGCTCTCGGACTCGGTGGCCGCCCCGGTGCAGAGCTCGATCAAGAAATTCCGTGAAGAGTATCTCGCGCTCATCCGCCGCGGTGAACGCGTCGGAGCCGCCTGACGATATGGCCGACGAGACCCCCAAGCCCGAGACCGTCACGCTCACCGTCGACGGCCGCGAGGTCACCGTTCCCAAGGGGACGACGATCCTTCAGGCCGCCGAGAAGGTGGGGAGCAAGGTCCCGCACTACTGCTACCATCCGGGCCTCTCCGCGCCGGCCATGTGCCGGCTGTGCCTCGTGGAGGTGGAGAAGGCGCCCAAGCTCATGCCGTCGTGCGTGACGATGGCCGCCGACGGACAGGTGGTGAACACGGAGAGCGAGAAGGCCCTGGCCATGCGCCAGGGGGTGCTGGAGTTCTACCTGATCAACCACCCTCTGGACTGCCCCATCTGCGACCAGTCGGGGGAGTGCAAGCTCCAGGACTACGTGCACGCCGAGGGGCGCCAGCACGGCCGTAGCAGGGAGCCCAAGCGGGTGTTCGGCCGCGACGATTTCGGCGCCGACGTGCTCTTCTACGGCGACCGCTGCGTCATGTGCACGCGCTGCGTGCGCTTCATGGAAGAGGTCGAGCAGGACCACCGCCTCACGGTGGTGGAGCGGGGCGACCGCGCGGTCATCGACACGTTCTTCGACGAGGGGCTCGAGGGCACGCACTGGTCGGGCAACGTCGTGGACATCTGCCCCGTGGGCGCGCTCGTCTCGAAGGACTTCCTCTACAAGCAGCGGGCGTGGGACCTCGACCACACGCCGTCGGTGTGCCCCAACTGCAGCCAGGGCTGCAACATCGATCTGCACACGCGCGACAACCTGGTGCAGCGCCTGAAGCCGCGGGCCAACATGGACGTGAACGCGTACTGGATGTGCGACTACGGCCGCAAGCACCTGGTCATGTCCAACCGGGGGGTCCGGCTCGAGGTGCCGCTCCTGCGGGAGGACGGCCGCCTGGTGCCGGTGGACTGGAAGCGGGCGCTCGAGGCCGTGGCCGGCCGGGTGGACGCGCTCTCGGGAGGCGAAGGGGGTGTGGCCGTAGTCTCCCCCTCCGCCTCGAACGAGAGCCTGTTCTACTTCTCGCTGCTTCTGGACCGGCTCGGGGTGGAGGAACGCGGCTTCACGGTGGCGCGGGGCGAGACGGCGGTCCTCGAGGGCTTCCCGAAGCTGCAGCTGCGTGCCGACCGGGCGCCGAACGGTCGCGGCGCCA
>JAHWKH010000404.1 GCA_019347995.1 Gemmatimonadota bacterium
GAGCTGGCGCGCTGGCTCGAGCAGGCGCGCGACTGGCGCGTACGGGCCAACGCGGCCCTGGCTCTGGAGGGCCGCTCCCGGGATCCGGTGGCGCTCGAGGCGCTTCTCGAGGCCCTCGACAACACCTCGGTGCACGTACGCCAGAGCGCCGGCGCGGCGCTGGCGGCCGAGCGCCAGCCGGCGCCCGTGGTGGAGGCGATCCTGGCCCGGATCGATGAGGATCCCGACGACTGGCGGAGCGCCGGGCCGCTCCTGTCGGTGCTGGCCCGCTCCGGCCGGGGCGGGGACGTCCTGGCATGGGCCGATCGCTGGCCGCTGGACGCCGTCGGACCGTGGACCCGGATCTCCGAGGCGCTCATGACGGTGGCCGGTGACGCCGCGCTGGCGCGCCTGGTTCGCGCCGCCGGCTCCGAGTCGCCTCCCGTGGCGTCGGCCGCCCTGCGCGCTCTGGCGACCCGTTGGCCCGCCGAGCGGCGGCGTCCGGGGAGCCACGAGGCCTACTGGCAGGCCTTCTCGCGAGCGGCCGGGTCCGCGGACGCCGTGGGACTCCCGGTGGTGGCGCCGGTCCTGGCCGATCCGGTGTTCGTGGCTCGCGGCTCGGTGCCGCTCCTGGTAGGCGCGTGGGAGCGGCTCGCTTCCCAGGGCGACGCGGACGCCGCGGCCGCCGTGCTGGCGGCCCTGGGCGAGACCGGAGCGCCCGAGGCCGATCCCACGCTGCGGGAGGCCCTGGCCCATCCCGACCCCCGGCTGGCCGACGCCGCGGCCGAGGCTCTCATCGCGCTCGCCGGCGACGGGACCGACGGATCTCCGGCCGACACGGCGGGCGCCGCGAACGGCACGGCCCGCCGCTCCACCCGCGGGTCGGCGCGGGAGCGGGAGGTCGACTGGGCCTTCCTCGGCGAGATGGGCCCACGGCCCCGCCTCGTGCTCGAGACCGACGAGGGTCGGGTAGTGGTGGCGCTGGTCCCGGAAGAGGCGCCGGTCACGGTGCAGACCGTGGCCCGCCTGGCCGTGGAGGGCCGCTACGACGGCGTGCCCTTCCACCGGGTGATCCCGACCTTCGTCGTCCAGGGGGGCGACGTGTCCCGGGGCGACGGCACGGGCGGACCGGGATTCTCCATCCCCTCGGAGCTGACCTCCCTCCGATTCCTGCGGGGCACGGCGGGGATGGCGTCGGCCGGCAAGGACACGGAGGGCTCCCAGTTCTTCCTCACCCATTCGCCCCAGCCCCACCTCGACGGCGGATATACCGCCTTCGGGTGGGTCGTCGAGGGCATGGACGTGGTGGACCGGCTCGTGGAGGGTCAGCGGATCCTGCGAGCGTCGGTCGAGCGGGGAGGGTGATCCGCCCCCGGACCGGCGCCTGAGCGTGCGCCTCCTGTCGGTCGGGCTCTGGTACATGGTGGCCGGGGCCTTCGCGTTCTCGGTGATGAGCGCCCTGGTGAAGGCGGGCGGCGCCACCCTGCCGACCATGGAGCTGGTCCTGGGGCGGTCGGTCGGGATGCTGCTGCTGGTGTGGGGCACGCTGCGCCTGCGGGGCATCGGCCTCTGGGGAGGAGAGCGGCGCCTCCTGGTGCTCAGGGGTGTCCTGGGCTTCATCGCCCTGAGCGCCTTCTACTACAGCGTGGTGCACCTCCCGCTGGCCGACGCCACCGTCATCCAGTACACGAACCCCGTCTGGACCGCGCTCATCGCGGCGGTGGTGCTGGGCGAGCACCTCAGGCCCGTGGAGGTGGTGGTCTCGGTGGCGAGCCTCCTGGGCGTGGCCCTGGTGGCGCGGCCCACCTTCCTGTTCGGCGGCGAGGGCCTGGGGCTCGATCCCCTGGCGGTGGGCGTGGCGCTGGCAGGAGCGGTCTTCAGCGCGGCGGCGTACGTCACCGTGCGTCGCCTCCGGGGCGAGGAGGCCATGGTCGTCGTCTGGTACTTCGCCCTCATCAGCTCGCTGGCGGCGTTGCCGGCCGTGGTACCGGTGTGGGTGACGCCGACGCCGGGCGAATGGGGGCTCCTGGCGGCCATCGGGATCTCGACCTATCTGGGCCAGATCTTCATGACGTGGGGCCTCCAGCGCGAGCGGGCCGGGAAGGCCATGGCGGTGGGATATCTCCAGATCGTGTTCGCCGGCCTGTGGGGCTTCCTCTTCTTCGCCGAGGTCCCCGACGCGTGGGGGATCGCCGGGGCGGCCCTGGTGGTGGCGTCCACGCTGGCTCTGGGACGACGAGGGGGGACCGACCCCGCCGGAGAGGGGGAGCCCGCCGGGGCCGGCGGCGCGGACGCGGGGCGGCGGGCGGCCGACTGAGACCGGGCTCCGTCGACATCGAGGCACTCCCCTTCTTCGCCGTCGGTCTCTACACTGGCGGTACCGCACCCGACCCCCGCACCCGCGGAGACGCAATGAGCCGCCCCAGCCCCGTCGGACACACCCGCATGCTCCCGGCTTCCCTCGCGGCCCTGGCCCTGGCGCTCGCCTGGGCCCCCGCGTCCGCGGCCCAGGACCTGGTCCTGCGCAACGCCCGGGTCGTGGACGTGGAGGCGGGGCGGGTGATTCCCGACGCCACGGTGAC
>JAHWKH010000405.1 GCA_019347995.1 Gemmatimonadota bacterium
ACCGCCGCCCTTCTTCCCAGTCTCGCTGTTGGAAGGCGACGTTGCCCAGAGCGTGAAGGACGCCGGTGGCGCCCAGTCGGTCGTCCACGCTCCAGTGAAGGGCAAGGCTCTCCTCATAGCTGGTGCGAGCGGCGGCGTAATCACGGCCACGAAAGGCCAGCAGGCCCGCCGAGCTGGCCGCCCTCCCCATGGCGCCCGGCGACCGGCGCTTCGTGGAGGAGGGCTTGGGCATCTCCTAGACGGCGCCCGCGGCGAAGGTATCGCACGCTTCGAGGCGGCCGTCGTCGAAGCCGCGCCGGAACCAGCTCGCCCGCTGCTCGGACGTGCCGTGGGTGAACGACTCCGGCACCACGTAGCCCTGCTGCCGCTGCTGGAGGTTGTCGTCGCCGATGGCCGACGCGGCGGTGAGGGCCTCCTCCACGTCCCCCGGCTCCAGCAGGTTCTTCCGGGCGGCGTCGTGCGCGAACACACCCGCGTAGCAGTCGGCCTGGAGCTCCTGGAGCACGGAGAGCCGGTTGCCCTCGGCCTCCGAGGACTGCCGCCGCGCTGCATGCACCTGCTCGGAGACGCCGGTCAGCGTCTGCACGTGGTGGCCCACCTCGTGGGCCACCACGTAGGCGCGGGCGAAATCTCCCGGGGCGTCCAGCTCCCGGCTCAGCGCGTCGAAGAAGCCCAGGTCGAGGTAGACCTGGTGGTCGCCCGGACAGTAGAAGGGACCCACCGCCGCGCCCGCGATGCCGCACGCGGAGCGCACCGCGTCGGTGAAGAGCACCAGGGTCGGCTCCCGGTAGGTGGCCCCCTGCGCCTGGAAGAGGGTGTGCCACGCGTCCTCCGTCGAAGCCAGCACCACCTCCACGAAGGCGCGCTGCTCCTCGTCGGCGGGGGAGAGCTCCCGCGCCGGCCCCGCCGCGGGAGCCTGCTCCAGGATCTCGGTGGGGTCCACCCCCATGACCAGCGCCACGACCAGCATCACGAGCAGCCCCACGCCGCCGCCCGCCACGGCGACGCCGCCCTTTCCGCGCCGGTCCTCGACGTTTCCGCTCCTGCGGCGGCCTCTCCAGCGCATGGCTCGGGATCCGGTCGGGGGTGAAAGGGGTGTCGCAGGCTGCGAGTGCAAGCGGCGGGCCGGATCCGCGGCCGCCACTCCGTCCGAACGGCTCCCGGACGGCCGGAGCCGCTGACCTCCGGGCCACCGCACCCGCAGCGTCCGAAGCCGCCGCCCTCGGGGCTACCGCACCCGCAGCGTCCGCAGCCGGTTCAGGGCCGCCGCCAGCTCGAAGCGGCGGAAGAGGGCCAGGTCTCCGGGCTTCTCGCGCCAGTCCAGCACGTCGAGACCCTCCCGCTCCACCGCCTCCATGACCCCGTCCAGGATCGCGGACACGGTGCGCTCGCCGTCCATGAAGCGCTCCCTCGCCAGCACCAGCGCCTGTCCCACGGCCCGCATCTGCGCCCCGGACACGATCTGCTCGACGGCCGAGAGATCGATGGTCTCGGTCCCGAAGAGGAGCGTCCGGTCACGGACCTTGAGGCTGGCGGAGCGCCGGCCCCGTCCGGGGTCCACCGATCCGGGCAGGGGGATGCGCCCCGCCGGGCGGGTGAGGGCGACGGCCCCCTCCGCCGTGCGGCCGGTGGGCAGCGCGTCCGCCACCTCCCGCGCCCGCGCCGTCAGGTCCCGGGGCACGTAGTCGCGCATCCCCACGACCACGTCGGCCACGTCCAGATAATCGCCGCTGCCCCCGACGACCATCACGGTGCTCACGCCCAGCGCCTCGTGGAGATCGCGCACCCGGTCCACGAACGGCGTGATCGGCTCGTCGTCGCCGGGCACCAGCGCCTGCATGCGCCGGTCCCGGATCATGAAGTTCGTGGCCGCCGTGTCCTCGTCCACCAGCAGGCAGGTGGCGCCGGCCTCCACGGCCTCCACCAGGGTGGCGGCCTGGCTGGTGGACCCCGAAGCGTTGGCCGTGGTGAATGCGCCGGTCGCGACGCCCAGGGGCAGCCCGTCGATGAAGGGGGAGATGTCGACGCCCGCCACGGGCCGGCCGTCCTCCGCCCGCACCTTCACCGTCGCGTGCCCGGCGACCACCCGCTCGCGCCCGTCCCCGGGTCGGTGGTTGTAGACGCCCCGCTCCAGCGCGCGCAGCAGGGTGCTCTTGCCGTGGAAGCCGCCGCCCACGATCAGGGAGACGCCGCGGGGCAGGCCCATGCCCGCGACGGACCCGGCGTTGGGGAGGGCCATGGTGACGCGCAGCGCGTCGGGCGAGGTGAAAGGGACCACGGCCTCACCGGCCAGGGGCCGATCGTCCACGCCGCTGCGCCGCGGGAGCACCGCGCCGTCGGCGATGAACGCGAGCACGTCGGCGTTCGCGAGCGGCCGGGTCGCGAGCCGAAACGGTGCGACGAAGACGCGGTGCCGCGGGCGTTCGTTGTCGAACGCGAAGCCGTCCGGAGCGGCGCCGATCTCGACGAGCCCGCCCGCGAAGTCACGCCACCGCGACGGCACGAGCTCGCCCGCCGCGCGCGGCAAGTCGGCACGATACGGCGCCTGCACCGGTTGCGT
>JAHWKH010000406.1 GCA_019347995.1 Gemmatimonadota bacterium
GGTGACCATGACCACGAGCCAGACGACGAGCAGGAGCGCCGCGCGGGACGCAGGACGGCGACCGTCGAGTAGCCGGCCCACCCGCGGCCGCACACCGGTGACCGGCCACGGTCGGTAACTCTCCGCGTAACTACGGTGACGCTCCGTCGTTACCCTCCTCGGAACCCGACCTAGAGGATGCTCGATGACCGAACTCACGAGCCTGACCGCAGCCGGTGTGCGTGAGGAGCTGCTCCTCCAGCTCGTCGACGAGCCGTACCGCTTCGGGGACGACGTATGGGTGCCCCTGCAGCTCCTGACCGACTTCCTCCCCTCGCGTCTCGCGGACGGCTACGCCTTCGAGGCCGATCCGCCCACCCTGCGCGTGCTGGAGGCGGAGCTCTGGAGCGAGGTCCTGGTGGAGCCGGGATCCACCGGCGCCGGCGCGACGACCGCGGGGGAGCCGCCCTCCACTGCACGAGCCTCCCCGCCGCCCGCAGCCCCAGATCCCTCCCCCCGGGTGGTGGTCATCGACCCCGGCCACGGCGGCGGGGACCCCGGCGCCATGGGCGTGGGCGGGCTGCGCGAGAAGGACGTGGCCCTGGCGGTCGCGCTGGTGCTGGCCGAGGAGCTTCGCACCCGTCCGGGCCTGGAAGTCCACCTCACCCGCGACGCCGACCGCCTCGTGCCGATCTGGGGACGGGGACAGTGGGCGACGGACGTGAAGGGCTCCCGCCCGGGCGTCTTCATCTCGCTCCACGCGAACGCGGTCTCGCGCCGTGACGCCCGTGGCTTCGAGACGTACTTCCTCTCCGAGGCACGCACCGAGCACGAGCGCCGGGTGGCCGCCCTGGAGAACGCGCCCCTGGAGCGCGAGCGGGCCGCCGCCGGCGACGGGGAGGTGGGCCTGGACTTCATCCTCAAGGACCTCCACAACCTGGACCACGCGCACTGGTCCGCGCTCCTGGCCGAGCTGATCCAGGACCGTATGGCGCCCGTGCACCCCGGTCCCAACCGGGGCGTCAAGCAGGCGCCCCTCGCCGTCATCACCAACGCGCTCATGCCGGCGGTCCTCGTGGAGCTCGGGTTCATCACCAACCGCGAAGAAGAGCGCGTGCTCGGCCGGCCGGCCTTCCATGCCGACGCCGCGCGCGCCCTGGCCGACGCCGTGATGGCCTTCTTCGAGCGCTATCCTCCCGGCTCGGCCGGCGTCACGGGCGGCGGCCCATGAACCCCCGGCCCCTCCCCTGGGCCCTGGCGTCCGTCCTGCTCCTGGGCAGCGGCTGCGTGTACTACAACGGGCTGTACAACGCCCGCCGACTCTACGACGAGGGCGAGCGGGCCCGGCTCGCCGGCAGCGACAGCGTGGCCCGCCGGGCCTACCGGGAAGCGGGCGAGAAGGCCGACCGCAGCTACCGGGCGGAGCCCGACGGGAAGTGGGCCGACGACGCCCTCTACCTCATGGGACGCGCCCAGCTCCGCCAGGGCGACATGGTGCGCGCCCGCGCGTCCCTGGAGGAGGCCGCCCGGCGCACGGACGACGAGAGCATCCGTCGGGGCGCCTCGCTCTATCTCGCGGTCGTCGCCATGGCCGGCGACGACCGGGAACGGGCGACGGCGCTGCTGAACGACGTCCTGCGGCGCGTCGAGGACGACGAGCTCCGCGCCGAGGCCCATCTCTGGCGCGCCCGGCTGCTCCTGGAGAGCGGCCAGCTCGACGCCGGCTGGTGGGACCTCGACCGGGCCGCCGAGGTGGACGCGCGCCACCGGGTGGCCGCCGCGGTGGAGCGCCTCACGTGGGGCGTCGTGCACGCGGACGGAGGGCGCGCGTCGGCCGGAGCCCAGACGCTCCTGGCCTCGCCGGGCGCCCACGTCCGGGTCGACACGCTGGAGGCGCTGGTGCGGCGGGTCGAGAAGGACTGGGGCGCCGCCCCGGCCGCAGACCTCCTGCAGGGGGCCGAGGAGGCCGGGTGGCCGCCGTCCACCCGGGATCGTCTCGTGCTGCTGCGGTCGCGGCTGCGCGCCCGTCACGGCGACGTGGCCACCGCCCGGCGGGACGCGGCCTGGGTGGCGGGAGGCGCGGGCCCCGGGGCCGTGGACGCCCGCCTCCTGCTGGCCGACCTGGAGGCGGCTCGCGCGGCCTCGGTGGAGGAGCTGGAGCTGGTGCGGCCGCTGCTCCTGCCGGTCGTCGAGCAGCCCCGGGTGCTCGCGCGGCTGGAGGCCATCCGGACCGTGCAGCTGCTGGCCCACCGGGGCCGGGAGGAGCCGTCGCGCCGGGTGGCCCTGTTCGCCGCCGCCGGCCTGACGGTGCTCGCCGCCCTGTTCGCGGTGGTGGTGGCCGAGGGTCCGCTCCGCCCCGTGGAGCGGGTCTTCCTTTACGTCGGCGTGGGGCTGCTGACGCTGGGAGTCACGATGGGGTCGCGCCTGTCGCGCCGGCCCAGGGCGCGGCTGATGGACGGCCGATTCGAGGGCGATCCCGACCTCGATGCCGTCGTGGACGACGAACGCCCGCCGGGGCTCCCGGCCGAGGAGGTGCGGTGAGCGCGGAGAGCGAGGCGAGGAAGGCCCTGAA
>JAHWKH010000407.1 GCA_019347995.1 Gemmatimonadota bacterium
ACCAGCAGGTGATCGACATAGAGCGAGACGTCAAGCTCCTGCCCTCGTTCCTGGCCGGCGAGAAGGCGCTGCTGATCGCCGCCGGGAGCGTCGATGCGGTCGTCGGCTTCAGCGGGCTCGACCAGCGCAACGTCCGGGTCTCCGAGGATCGGACCGCCGTGGCGGTCACGCTGCCCGCGCCCCGCCTCTCCGAAGCGCGGGTCGACCTCGAGCGCAGCCGCGTCGTCGAGACCGACCGCGGGCTGGTCAACCGCGTCGGCGACCTGCTCGACGATGACACCAACGAGGAACGCGACCTGCTGCTGCTGGCCCAGCGCCGGATCGATCGCGCGGCGCATGAGAATCCCGAACTGCTGCGTCTGGGCGAGCGCAACACGCGCGCGATGCTCACCGGGATGCTCCGAGGCCTGGGCTTCGAGCGGATCACCATCCGCTTCCTGCCGCCGCCGGCCCGTTGAACGAGGAGGCCGTCGCCTGGGGGACCGCCCGCGGGCGCTGGGTGCTGGGCGTCACCGTCCTGGGCTCGGCGCTGGGCTTCCTGGACGCCACGGTGGTCAACGTGGCCCTGCCGGCCATCGGGGAGGACCTCGACGCCGGCGTGGCCGGCCTGCAGTGGACGGTCAACGGCTACCTGCTCACCCTCTCGGCGCTCATCCTGCTGGGTGGCTCGCTGGCCGACCGTCTGGGCCGGCGGCGGATGTTCGTATCGGGCGTACTGTGGTTCACCGGAGCTTCACTCCTGTGTGCGCTGGCCCCCACGGTGGAGGCGCTGGTCCTCGCGCGCGTGCTCCAGGGCATCGGCGGGGCGCTGCTGACGCCGGGGAGCCTGGCCATCCTCGAGTCGGCCTTCCGCCGTGAGGACCGCGCGCGGGCCATCGGCGCGTGGTCGGCGCTCAGCGGCATCGCCGCGGCGGGCGGGCCGCTGGTGGGCGGATACCTGATCGGGGCCCTGTCGTGGCGCTGGATCTTCCTCATCAACCTGCCCCTGGGCCTGCTCGTCGCCTTCTTCGCCCTGCGCCACGTGCCCGAGAGCCGTGACGAGACGGCCACCGGCAGGCTGGACGTGCCCGGCTCGGCGCTGGCGGCCATCGGGCTGGGAGGGGTCACCTTCGCGCTCACCCGAGCCTCGGAGGGTGGCGCGGTGACCGGGGTGATCGGCGTGGCGGGGGTCCTGGCGCTGGGCGCGTTCTTGGCCGTGGAGCGGCGCAGCGCCCATCCGATGCTGCCGCTGTCGATCTTCTCCTCGCGCCAGTTCACGGCGGCCAACCTGCTGACGTTCACCGTCTACGCGGCGCTGGGCGGGGTCTTCTTCCTGCTCGTGGTGTACCTGCAGACGTCGCTGGGCTACTCGCCACTGGCCGCCGGCGCGGCCTCCCTGCCCATCACGGGCCTCATGCTCGCCCTGTCCTCCCGCGCCGGGGCGCTGGCCCAGCGCCGCGGGCCCCGCCTGCCGCTCACCGTGGGGCCGTTGCTGCTGGCCGCGGGCATGGCCCTGATGCTGCGCATCGATCCCGGCGACGGTTACGTCGGCTCGGTGCTGCCCGCCGTCTTCGTCTTCGGGCTGGGGCTCGCCGCGACCGTCGCGCCGGTGACCGCCACGGCGCTGGCCGCCGCCGAGGAGCACCACGCCGGCCTGGCCTCGGGGGTCAACAACGCGGTCTCGCGCGTGGCCCAGCTCCTGGCCGTGGCCGTCCTGCCGCTGGTCGCCGGCCTGTCGGGGGAGGACTTCGCTGACCCCGCCGCGCTCGCGGCCGGCTTCAAGATCGCGATGGCCACCGCGGCCGGGCTGGCCCTGGCCGGCGCGGCGCTGGCCTTCGCCACCATCAGCGACGACGTGCTCGAGCTCTGCGACGGGGCCGATCTGCTGATCCACGACGCGCAGTACACGCCGGCGGAGTTCGAGCAGAAGCGTCACTGGGGTCACTGCACCGTCGACTACGCCGTGCACGTCGCCGCTGAAGCAGGAGCGAAGCGCCTGGCCCTGTTCCATCACGATCCCAGCCACGACGACACCACGGTCGACTGCCTGCTCGCCGGCGCCCGGGTGACGGCCGGCAACCGGATCGACGAGGTCGTCGCCGCCTACGAGGGCCTGACCATCCTTCTATAGGGTCCGGCGCCATGAGCGCCATCGATCAGGCCCACTACCGGCAGGTACTCGGACACTTCCCGACCGGGGTCACCGTGGTCGCCGGCCTCGACGGCGACGAGCCCGTCGGTCTCGCCGTGGGCTCGTTCTTCTCCCTGTCGATCGCCCCCGCGCTGGTGGGGTTCTGCGTCGGGAAGTCCTCGAAGTCGTGGGCACGCATGGAGGGGGCGGGCTCGTTCTGCGTGAACGTCCTCGGTGCCGACCAGGAGGACGTCTGCCGGGTGTTCGCCACCAGTGGCGAGGACAAGTTCTCGTCCATCGGCTGGCGCCCTGCGGAGTCCGGCGCGCCACTGATCGAAGGTGTCCTCGCCTGGATCGACTGTGATCTCGACGCCGTGCACGACGGGGGCGATCACGTCATCGTCGTCGGAGCGGTGCGCGGCCTCGACATCGGCC
>JAHWKH010000408.1 GCA_019347995.1 Gemmatimonadota bacterium
CTGAACAGGTCGATCTCCCGCCCGCTGAAGTCGGCCTCCACGACCAGGGCGAGCGGAGGACGGTGACGGCGCAGGCGCTGGAGCTGGCGCAGGTCCGTGCCCCGGCTCTCGGCGGTCATCTCCACGACGCAGCCGTCGACGCCGCGGGCCTGGACCGCGTCCCATACGTCGCGCCAGTCACGGCACGGGACGAGGACGTGGTCGCCCTCCAGGGCGGCGCGCAGGCGCGCCATGGAGCGGGCGTGGGGCTGCAGCACGGCGAGGAGCGCCAGGAGCCGCCTCCGTCGCGGGGTGCTTGATTCGAAGGGGAGGCGAACATGCCGTCGGGTGGGCCGGAGCGGCAAGGAGGGGCGCCGGCGACGGCGGGCCGAGGCCTGCGGACGTCCGGCCCCGCTCACAGGAAGGCGCTCGGTCGCCCCCACTCCCCGGAGAACACCAGCTCGTCCAGCGGCCTCCGTTCGCGGGGCCTCCGGTCGCGCCGCTTCTCGTCGGGGAGCAGGTCGTGCTCGCCGGGCCATCCCAGGGCCAGCATCGAGCCGGGCTCGAAGCCGTCGGGCAGGAGCTCGTCCGCCAACCGCCTGTGGTCGAAGCCCGCCATCTGGTGAGCCACGAGGCCGCGGTGGTACGCCTCCAGCACCAGGTTCTGCTCGGCCGCGCCCAGGTCGCGACAGGCCATGCGGTTGGGCAGGCCGTTGCGGGTGAACGTGGTGCGGCACGCAGAGGCCGCCAGGACCGGCGCCCGCCGCGCCCAGGCGTTGCCCTCGGTCAGATAGCCGCGCAGCCGGTCGATCCACTCCGGCTCGTCGGTCGTGGCCAGCAGGAACCGCCACGGCTGCTCGTTGAACGACGACGGCGCCCAGCGCGCGGCCTCGAAGACGCTCCTCAGGACCGCCGCGTCCACCGGCCTCTCGTCGAAGGCCCGGGGGCTCCAGCGGCGGGCGATGAGATCGTGGACGGGTGCCTCGACGGGGGCGGGTCGTCCGCCGTCGGGTGGGGCGGTCATGTCGCGCGGTCCTCCGGCTGGGGAATTCGGGTCCGGCCCGCCTCTATCGGAGCAGATCCCGGACCGCCGAGACGAGCGCGTCGACCTCGTCCTCGGTGTTGTAGGCGTGCGGCGACGCCCGCAGCGCCCCCTCCACCTCCTTCTCCTCGAAGTCCAGCACCGCGGCAAGGCGGGTGAGGGAAGACGTGTTGATGCCGCGCTCCCGGAGCGCCCGCACCAGAGGTCCGGGCTCCCACCCCTCCACCTGCGCCGTGACGATGGCGCACAGCTCCGGGCCCCGGTCCAGCACGCGCACGCCGTCCAGGCCCGCGAGGCCCTCCCGGAGGCGCGCCGCCAGGGCGCGGGTACGATCCCGGATGGCCTCCAGCCCGGTGTCGAGAGCGTAGCGCGCGGCCGCGCCCGTGCCCAGCAGCAGCGCGTACGCGAACTCCCACGTCTCGAAGCGGGTGGCGTCGGGTGCGGGCTGGTAGAGGTCGGCCGCCAGCCAGTCGGCGCCGCGCAGGTCGGGGAAGAGAGGCTCGAGCCCCGCGTCCAGCGCCCGGTCCGACACATACAGGAAGCCGGCGCCCCGGGGGCCCCGCAGGAACTTGCGCGCCGTGGCCGAGAGGAAGTCGCAGCCCATGGTCTCCACGTCGAGCGGCATCTGCCCGACCGACTGGCAGGCGTCGACCAGGTAGAGCGTCTCCTTGCGGCGGCACACCTCCCCCACCGCTTCCACGTCCTGGACCAGGCCCGAGCTGGTGGGCACGTGCGTGACGGCCACCAGCCGGGGCCGGCGGCGGTGGACCGCCTCCTCCAGCGCCATGACGTCGACCCCGCCCTCCGGGGCGTCGGGCACCCGCACCACCTCGACCCCCATGCGTTGCTGGAGGGACAGGTACTGGATCTGGTTGGAGACGTAGTCGTTACGGGTGGTCACGAGCACGTCGCCCGTGCGGAACGGCACGGAGGAGAGCGCCTGCACGAAGGACGCGGTGGCGTGCTCGGTGAAGGCGACGTTGGCGGCCGGGGCTCCGATCAGGCGGCCCACGTCGGCGCGGGCGCGCTCCACCTCGTCCCGCACGGCCGCCGCGGCCTCGTAGCCGCCGATGCGCGCTTCCAGATCCAGGTGAGCCTTGACGGCCTCCAGGACCGGGGCCGGCATGAGCGCCGCGCCGGCGTTGTTGAGGTGGTTCCGCTCGGCGCATCCGGGGGTGTCGGCGCGCAGGGCGGCGACGTCGAGGGTCGGGGCCGGGCTCGGGTTCATCGGGCCGGGGTGGCGCCGGAGGTCGGCTGGAAGGGATCGATGATGAGGACGCCGCCGTACCAGCGCTCGTGCTCGAAGTCCTCCGAATAGAGGACGCCCACGACACGCAGGGTATCCCCGGCGATGCCGTCCCTCAAGAGCCTGTCCGCGACCACCTGCTTCCCGGGGAAGCGGGCGTCGAACCGGTAGACCAGGAGGTTCGCGTCAACCACCGCGGCCACGGTCGTGGAGCTCCTCGCGGCTCCACCCCCGCTCGACGGCGGGTTCGCCGGGACCGGTGCGTCGTTCCGTC
>JAHWKH010000409.1 GCA_019347995.1 Gemmatimonadota bacterium
AGAAGCGGATCGCCTCGTCGACCGTCAGCGCCAGCACCTGGTCGATGTTCAGGCCCCGGTAGGTGACCTCGAGCGTCTCCGGCTTGTAGCGACGTCCCCCACAGAACTCGCAGGGCACGTAGACGTCGGCCATGAAGACCATCTCCACCTCCACGTGCCCGGCGCCCTTGCACTCCTCGCAGCGGCCACCCGAGGTGTTGAAGGAGAACGTTCCCGCCTGGTAGGCCCGCTCCCGCGCCAGGGGCTGCTCGGCGAAAATGCGGCGCACCTCGTCCCACGCCTTGATGTAGGTGACGGGATTGGAGCGCGGCGTCCGTCCGATGGGGCTCTGGTCCACCAGCACCGCCTCCTCCAGCCGGCTCGCCCCCTCCAGCGCCTCGTAGGAGCCCACCGCCTCGCCCAGATGCTCCTTGGCGCTGGTCTCGCCGCCGCCCAGCTCCTTCTCGAGGGCGCGGTAGAGGATGTCGTGCACCAGCGTGCTCTTCCCGGACCCGGACACGCCGGTCACCACCGTCAGGGCCGCGAGGGGGATTTCCACGTCCACGCCCTCCACGTTGTGCAGGCGTGCGCCCCTCAGCGTGAGGGAGGGGCCGCTCACGGAGCGGCGCTTGGACGGCACCTCCACCGCCGTTCGCCCCGACAGATAGCGGCCGGTGACGGTGTCCTCCGCCTCCAGCGCCCGCGGCGTTCCCTGGAACACCACCTGGCCGCCCTTCTCGCCGGAGGCCGGACCCAGCTCCACCACGTGGTCCGCGCGCCGGATCGCCTCGGCGTCGTGCTCCACCACCACCACCGTGTTGCCCGCGTCGCGGAGCCGCTCCAGCAGCGAGAGGAGCGCCCCCGTGTCCCGGGGATGGAGTCCCACGGTGGGCTCGTCCAGCACGTAGAGCGTATCCACCAGCGAGGAGCCGAGGGAGTTGGCCAGGTTGATGCGCTGGGCCTCGCCGCCCGACAGCGTCCGGGTCTGGCGCGCCAGGGTGAGGTAGCCGAGCCCCACGTCCACGAGGAAGCCCACGCGTGCCCTGAGCTCCCGCAGGATGGTCTCGGCGATCTTCGCCTCCATGTCGGAGAGCTCCAGCGCATCGATCCAGGCTCGCAGCTCCTCGAGGGGCAGCTCCACTGCGTGGTGGATCGACTCGCCCGCCACCTTCACGCGGAGCGCGTCGGGGCGCACCCGCGCGCCCCCGCACTCCCGGCAGGCCACCGGGCTCTGGTACTGGCGCAGGAAGACGCGGATGTACTGCTTGTAGCGCTTCTTCTCACGGCTCACCAGGAACGGGAACACGCCCTGGAAGCCCTTCTTCTTCCCCTCGCCGTACAGGATCGCCTCCCGCACATCCTCGTCGAGCTCCCGCCACGGACTGTAGAGGGAGCTCTGCCGCTCCCGCACGAAGGCGCGCAGCTTGTCGCGCTCCTTCGAATAGCGCGGCTTCTCCCACGGATCGACGGCCCCCTCGTCGATGGAGCGATCCGGGTTGGGGACGATCAGGTCGAGGTCGTACTCCAGCGTCGCCCCGAATCCGGTGCAGAGGGGGCAGGATCCGTAGGGGTTGTTGAAGCTGAAGAGCTGGGGCGTGGGGTCCGGGAAGCGCAGGTCCGGGTGCTCGGGGCATCGGAAGTGCTCGGTGAAGCGGAGACGCTCGCCGTCGCCGAGGACCACGACGCACTCCCCTTCGCCCTCCGCGAAGGCCGTCCCGACCGAGTCCGCCAGCCGATCGGCGCTGTCGGGGCGCACGACCAGCCGATCGACGACGACCAGGACCTCGCCCGCGTCGGCCAGGTCCCTGCCCAGGCCGTCGGGGGAGTCGGCCCCGGCCGCTCCCAGATCCAGGACGTCGCCGTCCACCAGGGCCCGCACGAAGCCCATGGCGCGCAGGTTCTCCACGATGCGGGGGTGGCGGACCTCCTCGGAGCGCACCAGCGGGAACGTCACCATGAAGCGGGCGCCCTCGTCCAGGCCCAGGACGCGGTCCACCGCGCCACTGACCGTGTCCGGCCGCACCTCGCGCCCGCATTCCGGGCACACGGTGCGGCCCACCCGCGCCCAAAGGAGGCGCAGGTAGTCGTAGACCTCGGTCGCCGTGCCCACGGTGGAGCGGCTCGTCTTGGTGGGATTCTTCTGCTCGATGGCCACCGCGGGGGCGAGGCCTTCGATGGAGTCCACCAACGGCTTCTCCATCCGGTCCAGGAACTGCTTGGCGTACGTGGAGAGGGACTCCACGTATCGCCGCTGGCCTTCGGCGAAGAGGGTGTCCAGAGCGAGGGAGGACTTCCCCGAGCCGGAGGGTCCGGTCACGACGATGAGGGCGCGGCGGGGCAGATCCACGTCGACGCCCTTGAGGTTGTGCTGCCTCGCGCCGCGGATCCGGATGGCTTCGTCCATAGCCTGTGTTCGACCCGGAGGCCGGGCCGAAGTTCCCCCGAAGATCAGCGGAGGTGACGAGTGCCGGATCCAGCCCGTCCGGTGCTGACATCCCGCCGCCGAGGCGCGTTTCTTGAAGTCCCTTCGATCGAGATCCGTCGCGAACCTT
>JAHWKH010000040.1 GCA_019347995.1 Gemmatimonadota bacterium
CTCGGATCGGTGCTCGCGCTCGCGCGACAGATGGCCGGTGACATCGGATGCGTCGGCGTCGTCGTCGACGCCAAGCCCGAAGCCGTTGCGTTCTACGAGAAGCTCGGTTTCGAGACCCTCGAGGTGGAAGCGGGGCATCTCGGCGAGCGTCCGGAGCCGATCCCGATGTTCATAGAGCTCAGACGCATCGCGCGGTAGCGGCGCCGACGGGTCGAGCCCGGCCGGGCCGGCGGGGGGCAAGGGTTGCGCGACAGCGGGCGCGGCAAGCGCGAAGGTACAGGCGGCCGCGCACAACAGCCGCGCAGCCGCCCGCGCCTCTCCCCGCCAGTTCATGGTGCAAGCCTAGCCAGCACTCCTGAACCGCGCCAGTATGAACGGCCGAAGCCTTTGATTTAGCAGCCGTCCCGATCGGTGCCCGGTCAGTGCACCGTGCCGGCGACGTGATCGCTGCTCAGGGTCGCGATCACCCGCTCGATCTCGTCCACCGAGAGGTGACCGGTGGAGGAGAACACGACCTGGGCCACCGTCTCCCGCTGCTGCGTCACCGGCAGCCCCTGCTCGCGCAGGTACCGGCCGAAGAGGCGGATGAAGGGGAGGGTCGCCGGGGTGTGGATGGTCACGGTCGGGTGGTCTCGGCGGGGGTCGTGGTCGTCTCGTCGGTGGACGACGTCTCGGTGTCGGGCTCCAGCAGCTCCGGGTCGAACTCCTCCATGAGCTCGCGGAAGCGGTCCGGATCGCCGCCCACGGCGATCTCGCGCGGCTCGCCCGGCGCCACGTCGGCGCTCCTCCGGACCACGCCGTCCATGACCCGGGGCAGCGTCTCCGGCGGCGCGTCGCCCTCCTCCTCGAAGCCGGTCTCCAGCGTCAGCCCCTGTCCCGTCCGCTCCGCCGTGTAGGGGGCCGTGAATAGGCGCCGCCGCCCGGCTTCGTCGCCCTCGAGGAAGGCGCTCACCGCCACCAGCCCCCGCTCGCGTCTCCCTTTCACGATGGGCGGAAACAGCCAGAGCCTGTCGACCCGCTCGGCACCCAGCCGGCGCTGGACGCGCTGCAGGGTCCGGGGCAGGGCCTCGGGCACGCCGGGGCCGGTGTCGCTACTCAATGATATGATCCTGGAGGACGGGGGTTCCTGTGGGTCGCGTCAGCGGAGGGCGCCCAACGTGTCCTGGACGGCCTCGCGGGCGGCATGGACGACCTCGGGGATCACCTCCTCGAGCCCGCGATCCACCAACGCGCCCGACGCCTTCACGTGGCCGCCACCCCCGAATCTACGCGCAAGCGCGTTCACATCCACCGGGCCGTTGGAGCGGAACGAGATCTTGGTGCCGCCCATGGCCGCGCGGAACAGGAGCCCCACCTCGACCCCCCGGACCATCCGCGGATAGTCCACGATCCCCTCCAGGTCGTCGGCGGAGGCCTTCGGATCGTCCTCTCCTCCCCCGGGGATGGTCATCCAGGCGACGCGGCCGTCCTCGTCCACCTCGAGCGTCTCCAGCGCCTCCCTCAGGAGCTCGAAGCGCCGTAGCGGAGCGCTGCCGTACACCAGCTTGTGCATGCGCTCCGGCTCCACCCCGCCGGCGATGAGGTCCGCCACCACCCTGTGGGCGCCGGGCGTGCTGTTGCTGAAGCGGAACGAGCCGGTGTCGGTGAGGATGGCCGTGTACAGCCCCTCGAGGGCGGCCTCGGGCCAGGGACCGCCGCTCGCCAGCATGACGTCGTAGACGAGCTCGCCGGTGGCGCAGGCGTCGGGATCGCGGAACGAGATGCCACCGATGGGCTGGTCGCCCGGCGGGTGGTGGTCGATGACCAGCGTCTTCAGGTGCTCGATCATGGGCTTCACCCGACCGATGCGTTGCACCTCGCCCGTGTCCAGCACGACGGCCAGGTCGGCCCTGGCGCAGGCGGCGCGCGCCTCGGCTCCGCCCGCCTCCGCCATCATGGAGGGCTCGCCCACCTTCTCGAGGAGGAAGGAGTACATCTCCGGGAAGGGCGTGGGGTTCACGATGCGCACCTGGGCCCCGAGCGCCCTCAGCCACGTCCCCAGCGCCACCTGGGACCCGGTCCCGTCCCCGTCCGCGTTCAGGTGCGTGGTGAGGATCACCCTGCGCGACGCGGTGAGCGCCTCGAGGGCCGCCGCCACCTTCCTGCGGCGGTGAGCCGGCGTCCGGTAGAGCGGCGCGTCGCTCACAGCCCTCGTAGCTCCGAGGCCCGCGCCACCCGGCGCACCCCGACCATGAATGCCGCCAGCCGATACGACACCTCGTGCTCGGCGACCACGGCCGCGACCTCGTCGTAGGCGCGGGAGAGGAGGCGCTCGAGGTGCCCCCTCACGTCGGCCTCCTGCCACGCCATGCTCTGGCGGTTCTGGACCCACTCGAAGTAGCTGACCGTGACGCCACCCGCGTTGGCCAGGATGTCGGGAAGGACGACGACGCCCTTCTCGTGGAGGACGTGGTCCGCCAGGGGCGTGGTGGGATTGTTCGCCCCCTCCACGACCAGCGCCGCCCGCACGTCGTCGGCGTTCCCCCCGTGGAGCACCCCGTCCAGCGCCGCCGGCACCAGGACGTCCACGTCGAGGGTCAGCAGCTCCTCGTTGGTGAGCCGCTCATGGGCGCCCCCGTACCCCATCACGCTCCCGTCGGCGCGAACGGCTTCCCGGGCCGCCTCCAGGTCGAGGCCGTCCCCGGCGTGGAGGGCGCCTTCCACGTCGCTCACCGCCACCACCTTCGCCCCCCGCCGGGCCAGGTCCAGGGCGGCGAAGCTGCCGACGTTGCCGAAGCCCTGGATGGCCACCGTGGCTCCCTCGATGGAGCGGCCCATGTCGGCGAGGGCACGCTCCGTGAGGAAGCCGACGCCGTCACCGGTGGCGGACAAGCGCCCCAGCGAGCCCCCCAGCTCGATGGGCTTCCCGGTGACGACGCCCGGAGACCATCCGTGGAACTTGCTGTACTCGTCCACGACCCACGCCATGACCTCGGGGCTGGTGTTCACGTCGGGCGCGGGGATGTCGTCCATCGGCCCGATGAACATGTGCATGCGCTGGACGAAGCGGCGGGTGATGGTCTCCACGTCGCGCACGTCGAGCCGACGCGGGTCGCAGTCCACGCCCCCCTTCGCGCCGCCGAAGGGAACGTCCACCACGGCCGTCTTCCAGGTCATGAGGCTCGCCAGCGCCCGCACCTCGTCCAGGTCCACCGCGGGATGGAAGCGGATGCCGCCCTTCATGGGGCCCCGCGCCTTGTCGTGCTGGACCCGGAAGCCGCGGAAGATGCGGTGCGAGCCGTCGCCGCAGCGCAGCGGCAGCTCCACCATGACCTCCCGGTACGGCGTCTTGAGCGAGATCTGGATGTCGTCGGAGAGCGCGAGGCGGCGGGCGGCCCGGTCGAACTGGTAGTTCACCGACTCGAAGGGCGTGAGGTCGTCGCGCGGCTCGGGCTCGTCGGAGGTGGCCGGCGTCACGGCGGCGGTCCGCCCCCGCTCGGGATCCCGGACCTGCTGGGTGGGCTCGGTCAAACCGGGGGCTCCTTGGCGTTGCGAACGGGGCGCGGGTCGAATCGTGGTCCGATCGCTTCCCCGAGGCAAGGTGGGTGCCGCACCGTCCGGGGCGGCTGTGCGCCGCCGGGAGGATCAGAAGGGCAGCCGCTTCCTTACCTTGGCCCAGGTGGACGCCAGATGGACCCGGCGCGGCGCCGTCTCGCCGTGTACCCGGCCCTCCCGGAGCGCCTCCAGGAGGGCCGCCGGCTCGTTCGGGTGGGGCGGGAGCTCCACCCAGGCCCCCGCCACCTCGCCCACGGTATGGGCGTCGGACCCGGCGCCCCGCAGCGCCCCGTGGCGCTCCGCCAGCTCGGCCGCCGCCGCGTTCATGCGGGGCGCGTGGAGGCGGGCGTTGAACACCTCCACCACGTCCACGAGGGGCGCCAGCGCCTCCGCGTAGCGGCCGCCCCCGCCCTTCCCCGCCGCGTAGGGGTGGGGCAGGTAGCTCACGCCGCCCTGCTCCTTCACGATGCGGCACACCTCCTCGGCCGGCGTGCCCCGGGGAATCTCCTCGCGCAGGTAGAGCCCGATGACGTCGATGCCCTCGGCGGTCTTCACCTCCTCGCCCGGGATCACCGCGTCGGGGTGGCGCGCCGCCATCTCCAGCGCCACGCCCAGGCGGTTGTGGTCGGTGATGGCGATGCGGGCCACGCCCCTGCTCCGCGCCGCCGCCAGCATCGCCTCGGGATCGCACAGGCAATCGAACGAGGCGCGCGTGTGCATGTGGAAGTCCACGCGCAGGAAGGGCGCGCCGGCTCCGGAGACCACGCCGCCGTCCGCGGGCCCGTCGCGCCTCAGCGTCTCGAGGAGGGCCCGCGCCCGCGCCTCCAGCGATTCCAGGGATCCGTCGTTGACGAGGACGTGGTCGGCCTTCCGCCGCTTCTCGGCGGGACCCATCTGGGAGGCCATGATCCGGCGCGCCTCCGCCTCGTCGAGCCCCCGCAGCTCCACGAGCCGGCGGAGCCGCTCCGCCTCGGGGGCGTCCACCACGACCACCACGTCGAAGTCGTGCTGACGTCCGGTCTCGTACAGGAGGGGGATCTCGGCCGCGACCAGGGCGTGATCCTCGGCGGCGCGCTCCCGGAGCCAGGATTCCCACAGGGCCCACACACGCGGGTGGACGATCGACTCCAGCCGACCCCGCGCGTCGTCGTCCTGGAAGACGCGGCGGCGCAGGGCGTCGCGGTCCAGCGTCCCGTCGGACGCCATCACCTCCTCCCCGAACGTGCGCCGGACCTTCTGCAGCGCCTCGCTCCCCGGCGCCACGGCCCGCCGCGCCAGCTCGTCCGCGCTGACGACGGGCACGCCTTCCCGGGCCCATGTCTCGCCGACGGCCGACTTTCCCGACGCGACATTGCCGGTGAGCGCGACGCTCAGCATGACCCTTCGCTCACGAGGGATCGGATGCGGGGGCGACCGGCCGTCCCGCCGACCGCCGCGCCCTCCTCCTCCGCCTCCGCCCGATCCAGAGGATCACGCCGGCCACCAGGAAGACCACGGCCCAGCCGATCCCCACCAGACGGGTCGCCACGTCCCAGCTCTCCCCGGCGAGGATACCGATTCCCATGTACATGGCGGCCCACGCCACGACGCCGGGAATCTCGTAGGCCAGGAAGCGGGGGTAGCCCAGCCCGCCCATGCCGGCGGTCAGGGGCATCAGGGTCCGGACGAAGGAGACGAGCCGGGCGACGGTCACCGAGTAGATCGGGTGGCGGCCCAGGAAGCGGCTCGCCTCCGCCTCCGGTCCCCGGAGCCGGCGGAGCCACGGACGCTGCGACTGCTCGAAGCGCCGCTTTCCGAAGCGGCCGATCCAGTACCCCGCGGTGTCACCCGTCCAGCCGCCGGCGGTGGCCGCGGCGGCCACGACGGCCATGCCCATCTCGCCCTCGAGGGCCAACACCGTGGCCGCCGACGTGGCGAGGCCGGAGGGAACGACCAGCCCGGTCACGAACGACGTCTCGGCGACGGCCAGGACGAAGAGGATCCACCCCCCATGCTCGGAGATGAGCTCCAGGACATCGGGGAGGAGGGCGTCCATGGTCGAGGGGAGGACGCGCGGAGATCAGCGGGCCGGGTAGATGCGCTCGCGGGTGACGACGATGTCGTCGTCGGTGCCGCGCTCGGCGTCGGGGCCGAAGGACGTGAGGGTGAAGGAGTCCCGGCCGAGCTGGTACGTGTAGGGCGTCCCCCACGCGTCGACGGTGGCGTCGCCGCCCTGGTACTCGCGCTCGATCCAGGCGGGGGGCCACTGCGTGCGCGGGTTCGGAAGGTGCCTCGAGGCCCGCTCCCGCTGCTCGAGGTCACGCGCGAGCTGGTTCATCTCGCCCCGGGTCTGCCAGCTCAGCACCGGGTCGATGACGGGCGCGGCGGCGTCCAGAACGATCGGCCGCGTGCGCGGGAAGTAGAGCGCGGCGCCGATGAGGACGGCGATCACCAAGATGATCTTGAGCATGAGACCCTCCTACATCCTGCGGCGCATGCGGGTGGACCAGCGGAGGAACCGCGCCATCTCGTGGTCGGGCGGCACCGCCTCCGGGTCGCCGTACGCGGTCTCCATGCGCCAGCGCAGATAGTCCTCCGGGGGAACGGGAAGGAATGGAGGCCGCCGCCACCATCCCCGGGCGCGGAAGGCCCACGCCGCTCCCAGCAGGTGGGGAACGAGCGTGGGACGCCGGATCGCGAGGCCCGCCAGGGTTCGATAGGGCGACGCCATGGCTCGGGGCCCTCCCGGGCGGGGGTGGCGAAACATTCGTTCCCATCAAGGTAGACCTCGCCGCCCGGCCGGACAACGCCGGCACGGGCGGGCGGGTCCGCGGGCGCCCGAACCCGCCTTGCGTGCCCTCCGGGTCTCCGTCATGCTTCGGAGCCATGCCTCGATTGAATGCCTTCGTGTCGCCCGAGTACCCCGTCCTCTTCAGCCTCTCCGAGGTGGAGGAGGCCGAAACGGAGGGCGCCGCCGACGTGGCGCTGGCCCTTCTCGTGAACGGCCTCCCGTCGTTCTTCGCCTCGCATCGCGTGCCCGGCGGGAGCCTGGAGAACGTGGTGGTGTCCCTGGAATCGGGGGACGCCCGGGTCGCGGTCGTGGGCATCCCGGTGGAGGTCTCCTCGGCCGGGGAGCCGGGCCGGCGTCTACCCGCCGCCTTCATCAGCCTGGTGTGCGCGGACGGGCGCCGCATCACCGTGGCGCGCGTCGTGGGAGCCGACGAGGACGTGCCCCCCGACAAGCTCGCACGCCACGTCATCCGCCAGATCACCCGCGGGGTCCAGATCCCGGACCTGGCCCGGAGCTGAACGGAGCCTTCCATGCAGGCCTTTCTCTACGTCCAGGGCACCCGGGTCCGGATCCGCCGGGGCATCTTCCCCATGGACCCGGCCCTGGTGGGGCGCACGGGGATCGTCCTGGAGACCGACGACTACCGTCCCAAGCACTACGGGGTGCAGCTCGACGGCGAATCGCTGGTGCGTGATTTCACCGAGGACGAGCTGGAGCCCCTCGAGGAGGGCAAGCCCGTCTCCCGCGCCGGAGACCTGGGACCGAACGTGGGCGGCTAGCCAGCCTCCCGACCTGGCGCACCCGGGCTGGAGGAGGGTCGGGCCCGGCACCCCGGCTCGAAACCCGGGCGGACGGACGGGGTCCCACCGTGGGCGTCCTCGCCCACGCTCCGGAGCCGCCCCGTGCCCAACCGTCTCGCCGCCGAGAGCAGCCCCTACCTCCTGCAGCACGCCGACAACCCGGTGGCGTGGCACCCCTGGGGTCCCGAGGCCCTGGAGCGCGCCCGCTCCGAGGACCGGCCCATCCTCCTGTCCGTCGGCTACTCGGCCTGCCACTGGTGCCACGTCATGGAGCGGGAGTCGTTCTCCGACGACGCCACGGCCGAGGCCATGAACCGGGCGTTCGTGTGCGTGAAGGTGGACCGGGAGGAGCGGCCCGACGTGGACGGCGTGTACATGCGGGCGGTCCAGGCGATGACGGGACAGGGGGGCTGGCCGCTGACCGCTTTCCTCACGCCGGCGGGCGTGCCGTTCTACGGCGGAACCTACTTCCCTCCCGAGCGGCGCCACGGGATGCCCTCCTTCCGCGAGGTGCTCTCCGCGTTGGAGAGCGCCTGGCGCGACCGCCGCGACGAGGTCGAGGCCTCGGCCGACAAGATCCACGAGCTCCTGGAGCGCTCCGCGGCGGCACCCGAGGAGGCTCCGCCCGCCGCCGCCGACGCGTCCACCTGGCGCCGCCTGAGCGACAACGCCGTGCGCCATCTCTCGGGGCGCTACGACGCCGCCCATGGAGGGTTCGGCAGCGCGCCCAAGTTCCCGCAGCCGGTCGTCCTGGACTTCCTGCTCCGCCACCACCACCGCACGGGGGCGCCCCAGGCCCTGACCATGGTGCGGCACACCCTGCGGCGCATGGCCGCAGGGGGCATGCGCGACCACCTGGGCGGCGGCTTCCACCGCTATTCCGTGGACGCCCGCTGGCTCGTCCCCCATTTCGAGAAGATGCTCTACGACCAGGCGCTGCTGGCGCGGCTCTACACCCACGCCTGGCAGGCCACCGGAGACGCCGGGCTGGGGCGGGTGGCGGAGACGACGCTGGACTACGTGCTGTCGGACCTGCGCGACCCCGGCGGCGGCTTCTACTCGGCCCGGGACGCCGATTCGGAGGGCGAGGAAGGCGTCTTCTACGTCTGGACGCCGGAGGAGGTGCGCGACCTGCTGGGCGAGGAGGAAGGGGCTCTCTTCGCCCGCGCCTACGACGTCGCGCCGGGCGGCAACTTCGAAGGGAGGAGCATCCTCTGGCTCCCCCGTGACCTGGAGGCGGTGGCGCGCTCCGAGGACATCCCGCTCGACACGCTCGAGGAGCGCCTCGCCGCATCGCGGGCGCGTCTCCTGGAGGCGCGCGCAGGGCGCGAGCCCCCCTTCCGCGACGAGAAGGTGCTTTCGGGCTGGAGCGCCCTCGTGGTGAGGGCCCTCGCCGACGCCGCGGGCGCCATGGACCGCGAGGACTACCTGCGGGCGGCCCGGCAGGGCGCCGCCTTCCTGCTGGACGCGATGCGGACGGACGGCGAGCTCCTCCACGTGTGGACGGCCGGGCAGGCGAAGGTCCCGGCCTTCCTGGAGGACTGGGCGGCGCTGGGAAACGCGCTGCTGGACCTGCACGCCGTGACGCTGGAGCCGCGCTGGCTCGAGGAGGCGCGCGCCGCCTGCGAGGCGGTCCTGTCCCGCTTCCACGACCCCGTGTCGGGCGTCTTCCACGACACGGCCTCCGACGCCGAGGCGCTGGTGGTGCGCCCCCGCGACCCCAGCGACTCGGCCACCCCGTCGGGCACCTCCCTGGCGGTGGAGCTCCTGCTTCGCGCGGGGCACCTCTTCGGGGAGAACGGCTGGAGCGAGGCCGCGCGGCGCGCCATGCGGCTGGAGGCCGAGGCCATGGAGCGCTGGCCGGCGGGCTACGGGCACCTGCTGGGCCAGGTCGAGAGCGAGCTGACGCCGCCGGTGGAAGTGGCGGTGATCGGCCCGCCGGACGATCCGGCGACCCGCGCGCTGCTGGCGGCCGCCCTGGCCCCCTACCTGCCGGAGCGGACGGTGGCCGGCGCCGATCCCGGGACCGGCCCCGTGCCGCAGCTCCCCCTCCTGGAGGGGCGTGGCCCGGTGGAGGGACGCCCCGCCGCGTACGTGTGCCGCGCCTACGCCTGCCGGACGCCGGTCACCGAGGCCGCCGAGGTGGGGCGGGAGCTGACGGAGCTCTCCTGAACGAGGCCGCCGGGACGTGCCTCTCCCGGCGGCCTCGGCTATCTTTCGCGGCGGCGTCGTCCGGCCGGCCCGTTCCCTGCCTGGGAGAGGGTCGGCACCACGGAGTGAACTCCAACCCCATCGCGATGGCCATCGAGACGAAGGAGCAGGAGACGGGACGGGACCTCGGCGGGCTCACCAGCGAGGACCTGCTCCGCATGTACCGCGTGATGGTCACCTCCCGGCGCATCGACGACCGTGAGATGAGCCTGAAGCGCCAGAACAAGATCTACTTCCAGATCTCGAGCGCCGGACATGAAGCCATCGGGCTGGGTCTGGCCGGCCACACCCGACCGGGCCGCGACTGGTTCTTCCTCTACTATCGTGACCGCTCCCTCGCACTTGCCCTCGGGCAGACGCCCCTGGACCACCTCCTCCAGGCCGTGGGCGCGGAAGACGACCCCTCGTCGGGCGGCAGGCAGATGCCCGCCCACTTCGGCGACGTGCGCTACAACATCGCCAGCACGTCGTCGCCCACCGGGACGCAGTTCCTGCACGCCGTGGGTGCGGCCGAGGCGGGCTGGCGGTCCGGCCTCGTGGAGGACATCCGCGAGGCGGTGGACGGCTTCGAGGACGACGAGGTGGTCATCTGCACGAGCGGCGACGGCACCACGTCGGAGGGGGAGTTCTGGGAGGCGCTCAACACCGCCACCAACCTCAGGCTACCCGTCGTGTTCGTCGTGGAGGACAACGGGTACGCCATCAGCGTGCCCGTCGAGGTGCAGACCGCGGGCGGCAGCATCTCGCGCCTCCTCACCGGGTTTCCCGACCTGAAGATCCTGGAGTGCGACGGCACCGATGTCGTGGAGATGCACCGCGTCGCCGGCGAGGCGGTCGCGTGGGCCCGGGAGCGCAACGGCCCCGCCCTCGTCCACGCCCATTGCACGCGCCCGTACTCCCATTCCATGTCGGACGACGAGCGCATGTACCGTCCCGAGACGGAGCGGGCCGAGCAGGAAGCGAAGGATCCCCTCACCCGCACGCGCAGCCTCATCCTCGAAGAGGGATTCGCCACCGAGGAGGAGCTGGACGCGCTGGAGGCGGAGGTGAAGCAGGAGGTCGCGGACGCGGCCGACGAGGCCATCGCGCGGCCCCAGCCGTCTCCGGAGACGGCCCTGCGCCACCTCTACTCGGAGGACGTGGATCCCACCTCCGCCGATTTCGACACCGAGGACGCCCCCGGCTTCGAGGAGGAAGGCCGGGAGGGCACGATGGTCGACCTCCTCAACGCGTGCATGCGCGAGGAGATGGAGCGCGACCCCCGCGTCGTCGTCTTCGGGGAGGACGTGGCCGACGCCTCCCGCGAGGCGGTGCTGGACGAGTGCAGGGGGAAGGGCGGCGTCTTCAAGGTGACGCACGGCCTGCAGCAGCGCTTCGGCGGCGCGCGGGTGTTCAACTCACCCCTGGCCGAGGCGAACATCGTCGGGCGCGCCATCGGCATGGCGCTGCGGGGTCTGAGGCCCGTCGTGGAGATCCAGTTCTTCGACTACATCTGGCCCGCGTTCCACCAGATGAGGAACGAACTGGCCACCATGCGCTACCGCTCCAACGGGACGTTCTCGGCACCGGTGGTCGTGCGGACGACCTACGGGGGCTATCTCAAGGGCGGCGCGATCTACCACTCCCAGACCGGCGAGACGCTGTTCACCCACACGCCCGGCCTGCGGGTCTGCATGCCCGCAACGGCGCTGGACGCCTGTGGCCTCCTGCGCACCGCCATCCGCTGCCAGGACCCGGTCCTCTTCCTGGAGCACAAGCACCTCTACCGGCAGGTCTACAACAAGAGCCGGTATCCCGGGCCCGATTTCATGATCCCCTTCGGCAAGGCCCGCGTGGCGCGGGAAGGATCCGACGTCACGCTGGTGACCTGCGGA
>JAHWKH010000410.1 GCA_019347995.1 Gemmatimonadota bacterium
GGACGGTCCGTTCGGACACCGGCGCCACGGCAGCGGCGATCGCGACCCGCCTGTGTGGGAGCCCCCGACGTTCGGGGCGCCGCCACGGCGCCTGTCGACTGCTCAGGCAGGCGCGCGGCGCTCGGGCCGGCGCCACACCCCGGCGTTGATCGCCTGCGCGCCGGCACGGAACGACGAGCGCACCAGCGGGCCCGCCTCGACGTGCGCGAAGCCGAGCTCGCGGCCCACCGAGCGGTAGCGCTCGTACTCCTCCGGAGGGGCGTAGCGCTGCAGCGCGAGGTGCTTGTGGGTCGGTTGCAGGTACTGGCCGATCGTCAGGACCTGGCAACCGGAGTCCGCGAGGTCGGCCATCGCCTCGACGACCTCGTAGAGACCCCCGCGCGGGTGCCATGCGCCGAAGGCGTGCTCGACATAGCCGGCCACCGCGAGCGCGGCGGGCGCACGGCGCGGGTCGGCCGGCGCGACGGTACTACCGGGTGACGAAGGAAGGGGAAGCGGCGCTCGCGGAAGCACGGGAGCGGATCCACGCCCGTCAGCGTGCTCTGGGGTGGGGGGACGGGAGCGAAGCGGGTGCGTGACCCGAGCGGGGGGTGGCCGACGCGCCTGGTGATCACGCTCGCGGGCGTGCTCGTGCCCCGCGAGCAGCGGGCGCGCTGGCGCAGGGAGTGGGAGGCGGAGAGTGCGGCCGCCCGCGAGCGGGGCCGGGGGAGCCTGCCTTTCGCCTTGGGCGCGCTGCCGGACGCGTGGGCGCTCCGGCGGATCGTCCGGAAAGCGGCCGCGGCGCGGAGTCGAACCAAGAGGAGGAGCGCTATGATGAGCGAGACGGCGGGCGTGGGCGCTGCGCTGAGGGACGGCTTGCGGGAGGTGCGGCGCGCCCTTCGGAGCCTGGCCAGGGTTCCCGGCTTCACGGCCGCAAGCGTCCTCGCGCTGGCGGTGGGGATCGGCGCGACGGCGACGCTGGTCACGCTGGTCGACGCAATCCTCCTCCGGCCCCTTCCCTACCCCGCCGCGGAGCGGGTCGTGCGTGTCCATCACACCTTCAAGGACAACGGCGGCGCCAACCCGCTCGCCCGCTTCGCCTTCGCCTTCATCGCGGAGGAGAGCCGCTCGTTCGAGGCGATCGGGGCCTACTGGAGTCCGGGCCGGTACACGCTCGCCGGGGACGACGTCGCCGAGCGCGTCCAGGGCGCGCGCGCCACTCCCGGGCTCCTCAGCGTCCTCGGCGCGCGTCCTCTCGCGGGCCGGATGTTCGGCGAGGCGGACGCTGCGGAGGAGGAGGCCTCCGGCGTGCTGCTGAGCCACCGGCTGTGGCAGCGCCGCTATGGCGGGGATCGCGAGGTCGTCGGGCGAACGATCGTCGTGGACGGGCGCCCCCGGGAGGTGCTCGGGGTGGTGGCTCCCGGCGCGGACCTGCCCCTCGACAAGGTGGACCTGTGGGTCCCCTACGCCGTACCGCCAGGGATCCCCGCGGACGATGCCTTCCGCCTCCACGTCCTCGCGCGGCTCCGGCCAGCGGTGGACCTGGCCACGGCGGAAGCGGAGATGCAGGCGCTCACGGCCCGCTTTCCGGAGCTCGGCCCCTTCTACCGCACCTACCTGGACGACTTCGGTCTGCGCACGGAGGTCCGCTCCGTCCGCGAGGAGGTCGTGGGTCCGGTGGAGCGCCCGCTCTGGATTCTGATGGGGGCCGTGCTGATCGTGCTGATCATGGCCGCGGCGAACGTGGCCACGCTGTTCCTCGTGCGGGCGGAGGGGCGGCGGCAAGAGGTCGCCATCCGGGCCGCGCTGGGAGCGCGGCCGGCTGGGCTGATCGGGCACTTCCTGTCGGAGAGCCTGGTCGTCGCCGCGGCCGCCGGCGCGGCCGGGCTCCTGGCCGCGGCCGGGGCCGTGCGGCTGTTCAGGAGCCTGGCGCCGCCGGGCGTGCCCCGCCTGGACGAGATCGCGATCCGATGGCCCACTGGGGCGGTAGTGCTCGCGTTGTCAGGCGTGATCGCGCTGGTCCTGGGCGTCTACCCGTTCCTCCGCTTCGGCCAGGGCGGCTTCGCCACCCTGCGTGGCCGCGCGGCCGGGGAGAGCCTCGGGCAGCGCACAATCGGGGGCGGGCTCGTCATCGCGCAGGTGGCGCTCGCGCTCGTCCTGCTGTCCGGGTCGGTGCTCCTGCTACGGACGTTTCAGGCCCTCCGTGCCGTCGACCCGGGATTCGAGCCGGCGGGCGTCCTCGTCGCCGACTTCTCCCTGCCGGCGCCCTTCTACCCGGACGCCGAGCGGGTGCGGCAGTTCCAACAGCGCCTGCTGGAGGAGGTGCGGGGGCTGCCGGGCGTGCAGGGTGCGGCGCTGGGGCCGTCGCCCCTGGGCCACGGCGGCTGCAACGGCATGTACGTACAGGGGATGGTTCTACCAGAAGGCCAGTTCCCCCCCTGCATTCCGGTCGTCTTCGTCAGCCCCGGCTACTGGGAGATCCTGGGGATCCGTCGCGTTGCGGGGCGTACGTTCGAGGAAGCGGACCTGCACCCGTCGTCG
>JAHWKH010000411.1 GCA_019347995.1 Gemmatimonadota bacterium
GCGCCCTGTTGGCGGAACGTCGACGACCGATGATCGAACTGCTGCGAAGCCGGGGGGCCTCGACCGCGCAGGTCCTGGCCGCCCACGCGGTGGAAGGGCTGGTCGCGATCGCCCCCGGGGCGGTGGCGGCCGGCATCGGGGTGGTGTTGCTGGTCGAGGGGCGGACCGTGGCGGCCACGGTCGCGCTCGCAGCCGGACTCGCCCTGGCCGCCGTGGCGGGAGCGCTGGTCGGCGTGTTGGGGACCATGGCCGTCCGGGACGTGGTGCGCTCCCTGAGCCGCACGGCCCCCGCGGCGGCCTCCCTGGTGGTGGCCGTCTCGGTGACGGTGGGGCTGGGGGTGATGATCGACAGCTTCCGCTCCACGGTGGGGCGCTGGCTGGAGAGGACCCTGCAGGCCGACGTCTACGTGGCCCTGCCCTCCACGGTGGCGACCCGGGCGGGGGGCACGCTGGACCCCGGGCTGGTGGAGCGCCTGGTCACGGCTCCCGGGGTGGAGGGAGCCAGCCGCTACCGCAACCTCCCGCTGCCCCGCCAGGAGGGCGAGGCGCGCCTGCTGGCGCTGGATCTCCATCCTCGCGGCGAGGTGGCGTTCGCGTTCGCCGGGGGCGATGCGGCCGACGCCATGCGCCGCTTCCGGGCCGGCGAGGGCGTGCTCGTGTCCGAGCCCTTCGCGTTCCGGGAGGGTGTGGGGGTGGGCGACACGGTGCGCCTGGCGACCGACCGGGGCCAGGCGGCGCTTCCGGTGGCGGGGGTGTTCTACGACTACGGCTCGGACCGGGGCGTCGTCATGATGGAGTGGGAGCTCTACGAGCGCCTCCACGCCGACCGCGGCGTCACCTCGCTGGGGCTGTTCCTGGAGCCGGCCGCCGATCGGGACGCCGTCATGGACGGGCTCCGGGCGCGGGCGGCCGGCGCGCCGCAGGCCGTCTCGATCCGCTCGAACCGCGTCCTGCGCGAGGCCTCGCTGGAGGTCTTCGACCGCACCTTCGCCATCACGGCGGTGCTGCGGGCCCTCGCCTTCGTGGTGGCGTTCATCGGTGTGCTGGGCGCGCTCATGGCGCTCCAGCTCGAGCGCGGGCGGGAGCTGGGGGTGCTCCGGGCCACCGGGCTCACGCCCGGCCAGGTGTGGAGGCTGGTGACCGCCCAGACCGGGCTCCTCGGCCTGGCGGCCGGCCTCCTGTCCCTGCCCGCCGGCCTGGCCCTGGCGTGGCTCATGATCCACGTGGTGAACCGGCGCTCGTTCGGATGGACCGTCACGATGGAGCTGCCCCCGTCCGTGTTTCTCGAGGCGGTGGCGCTGGCCGTGGCCGGGGCGCTGCTGGCCGGCCTCTATCCCGCCTGGCGCATGGCGCGCACGTCGCCGGCCGCCGGCCTCCGGGAGGAGTGAGCGTGCCTCGCCGGAGACGGAGGTGTCCCGTGTCGAGCGCGCCGCCGCCGGTGGAGCGGGCCCGGGGAGGGGCGGCAGCATGAGCCGCCGCCGCGCCGCGCTGGCCGCCCTCGGCCTGGCCACCCTGGCGCTGATCCTCGTCCTGGCGCGGCGCCCGCCGCCCCGGCCCGACGCGTCCGGCACCCGCCTCGCGCTCCTGGAGACGCTCGGCGGGTCCGACACCGCCGGCTACGCCCGCGCCACCGAGCCTCGTCCGTTCGTGTTCCCCGACGACCACGCGCCCCATCCGGACTTCCGCACCGAGTGGTGGTACGTCACCGGCAACGTCGCCACGGCGGAGGGCCGCGCCTTCGGCTACCAGGTCACCCTCTTCCGCAGCGCCCTGGCCCCTTCGCCGCCGGATCTCGCGTCGGCCTGGGCCACCAACCAGGCGTGGATGGGCCACGTGGCGGTCAGCGATCTCGCCACCGGGCGCCACGTCGTCGAGGAGCGCTTCACCCGGGGCGCGCTGGACCTGGCGGGCGGCCGTGCGGCTCCCTTCGGGGTCTGGCTGGAGGGCTGGACGCTGGAGGGCGGGGAGGAGGGCGCCTTCCCCATGCGGGTGCGGGCGCGGTGGGAGGGGGCGGCGCTCGACCTGGTCCTCGATCCCGTCAAGCCGGTGGTGCTCAACGGCGAGGGCGGCCTCAGCCGGAAGGGGATGGCTCGGCCGTCGTCGCAGGTTCGGCTTTCGACCGCTCGCGGTCAACCCGGCCGGAGCCGGGCTCGTCGTCATTCCAGTTGAAACGGGACATCCGGTGGCTCGAGCCCCCAATTGATCCGGTACCCGAGGCTCAGGCCCACGCCGGCGGGAAGATTCCGGCCGGCCACCGGGATCTGCGAGGTGGCCTCCAGCCGACCACCCGCGACGGTGACCCCGATCGTGGGCACGAGCTGAACGAGGCGGCGCCGCTCGCCCGGCAGCTCCAGCCCCTGCGCCTCGGGAGCCGCTCCCCACAGCCAGTCCGAGCCCAGCTCCCAGGCGACGGAGCGCAGGACGCCGCCCACCGCGAGATGTGCGAAGCCCTCGTCACCGGGTGTCCTCGCGGCATCGCGGTTCTCCCCGCGCAGCCGATAGCCGGCCCAGGC
>JAHWKH010000412.1 GCA_019347995.1 Gemmatimonadota bacterium
TCGATCTCGAGGCCGTCGCCGCGGCGGCCCTGGCGCTCGCGGAGGCCGTGGATGCCATGGGCCACACCCACGGTGCCGCCGTCCTGTACGGCGCGGCCTACGACGTCGCCGGAGCCACAGCCGCCTCCGCGACGGCGCTGGACGCCGGCCGGCTCCTGGGACGGCTCGAGCGGCGACAGGGCCGCTGGGATCGCGCGCTGCACTGGTACGAGCTGGCGAGGGACGTGGCCCGGGAGCGGGGCGATCGCGGGGGGGAGGCGGTGGTGCTCACCGGTCGGGGCAACGTGCTGAGGGACAGGGGCAACCTGCCCGCGGCCCGGGCCGTCTTCGAGGAGAGCCTGGGACTGGCCCGCGACTCGGGAGACGCCTATGCCCTGGGCACGGCCCATCACGCCTTCATGGCCGTCGAACAGGACATGGGGGCGGTCGGTCGCGCCATCATCCACGGCTGGCGCGCCGTGGAGGTGTATCCGGAGGAGGAGAGCCGGATGCACGCGATGACAGCGCTGGCGGGCTGCTTCCTCGAGGCGGGGGAGCTCGACGCCGCCGCAGACGCCTATTCCATCGTCCTCGCCAGGCTACAGGTGCCGGAGTACCTGTTCGCCGCGCGCGAGGCGCTGGCCCACATCGCCGCCCGTCGAGGCGACGAGAAGGAGTTCGAGGCGTGCGCGCGCGTCAGCGACGAGGCCGGGTGGGAGGAAGACGCGGGCGTGTGGACGCGGGCGCAGATCCTCCTGTTCCGAGGCCTGAGTCACGAGAGCCTCGGGAGAGGCGCCGAGGCGCGCCTCTGGCTGGAGCGCGCTCGTGCGTGCGCCGAGAGCAACGGCGTGAACAAGGTGTCCTTCGACGCAGAGGCGGCCCTCGCCCGTCTCGCGGGCGACGGCGCCACGGATGGGACCGTCCCTGACGACGGGCGTCCCCCGGAGGAGATGCCCGCCATTCGCCGCGGAATCAGCGCGATGCGGAAGGCGCTGATCCCGGCCTGAAGGGGTGGCCGCGGTCCCGGCCCCCGGTCCGGGGGGCGGAACCGCCGCCACCGTCATCGGCTAGGTGTTGGGTCCGGGCACGATCTGGCAGGTTCCCTCATCCTCGCAGTCGCCCGGCGCGGTGAGGCTGGTGGAGCAGGCGCCGGCGGCCAGCGAGAGGGCGAGGATCGAGAGAACGAGGCGAGCCTTCTTCATCGGACGTGCTCCGTTGCGGTGACGCGAGGTTCGGATCGGCCGGTGGCGGGCGGATGGGCTCCGCCTCCGGCTTCTCAACGAAGGTCGCGCGGGAACGTATCCCGCGCGGCATCGTTAGCATGGATGGGTATACCTTTTCCGAAGGTGGGTATGGGATTCGTCGCCCTCTTGAGTCGGGAGCGGCCGGTGCGCTCACTCGTGGAGCGGGCCGCCGTGCCCGCGCACGCCGTGGCGTCCACGCCCTCGTGGCCCGCGCTCCTGCGCCTGGTCCGGGAGCGCCCCGTCACCACCGCCATGCTCGACCTGCGATCGCTGGCGCACCGCGGCTGCCCCGTGGGTCGGCTGCTGTCCCTGCGCGACCTCTTCCCCCACCTCCCCGTGGTGCTCGTCTCCTGTCAGCCGGAGGATCCCGTGCTCCTCTTCCGGCTGGGACGGGCGGGCGTGCGCGATCTCCTGCTCCTCCGGATGGACGATCTCGACCGCGACCTCCCCCGGGCGCTGGCCCGCGTCGGCGCACGGAGCACCGCCTCCGTCGTCCTGCGGGCCCTCAGTCCCATCGTGCCGCGCCGGGAGCTCCTGGCGGTCCATCACGCGCTCGAGGGCATCCATCACCGCTGGAGCGCCGACGACTACGCCGCCGAGCACGTCGCCGGCAAGATGGCGGAGTTCCTCGTCACCGTCAAGGAGGTCAAGCACAAGGAGCTGCCCCCGGTCGACGACGACTTCGCCTCCGACACCGCCGGCTACGACTCGCTCGCCGAGCTGCGCGAGATTGCGCGCGGCGTCGTCACGCAGGTGGCGCCAGACGTCGCCGCGGTCGACGCCCAGCAGCTCGTACAGACGGCCCTCGTCGTAGGGCAGCCAGTGCTCGTAGACCCACGTCTCCGTGGGCAGCCAATGGCCCAGCGCGCCCTGCGGCGCATCGGAGTCCTGCGCGTGGGCGGTCGACCCCGCGAGGAGTGCCAGCGCCAGGGCCAGCGCGACGAGGACCACACGAGGCGCGTTCACAGGAGGCTTCGCATGGTTTCCGACGACAGAGCCTACGCCCGCCTGCGGCGGTGTGGGACAAACCTGGCCGGGCACCCTGTGGGCGCGCTGCCCCCGACCGGTAGAATCCGACTACAGCGATCGGATATGCCCGAGACCATCGACATCTGCCCCGTGACGGACCTGCCCCCCGGCGCCATGCGCACCGTGGAATGGGAGGACGTCGAGATCATGGTCGTCAACTGCAACGGCGACCTGTTCGCCGTCGAGGACCGGTGTACCCACGACGACGGGCCGTTGGCCGAGGGCGAGATCGACGGCACTGCCTGTACGGTGGA
>JAHWKH010000413.1 GCA_019347995.1 Gemmatimonadota bacterium
GAACGCGAGCGCCGACAAGATGATACGCGGGCGCGTCCACGGCGAGCGTGGCCGGACGACCGTTCCCGGCTTTCCTCCACGTGACCGGGCGGGCCGGGTTCGGTACCATGGCTGGATGATCGGACCGTGCGGACCGGTGCGGCTGCGGCGCCCCATCTCCGAAGCCCCCGTGGGGGCGAGCCCGTGACCGTCTTCGGGGATCCGACGCTGACCGTGCTCCTCTTCGCCTCCCTGGCGGCCCTCACGGCGTCGCTGGGCGTGCTCCCCCAGGCCATCCGCGGGCGGCCCCCGTCCGCGTCCCTCGGATGGTCCAACGCCCTGGCGGCCGGCCTGATGCTCGGCGTCGCCTACGCCCTCATCACGACGGGCCTGGCGGAGGGCGTCTTCGAGGGCGGGGCGGGGGCGCTGATGGGGATGGGGATCGTGCGGGCGAGCCACGCCGTCACCGACACCACCGACCTCCCGCTGAACGAGCTCGATGGCATGGGGCCGGCGTACGGCTACCAGGTGGTGCTGGTGAACACGCTGCACGCGGCGTGGGAGGGGGTCGCCATCGGGGTGGCCATGCTGGTCTCGCTCCCGTTCGGCATCTCCATGGCCATCGCCCTGGCCGCGCACAACATCCCCGAGGCCATGAACCTGACCACCATCCTGGTGGGGCGGGGCGTGAGCCTGTCCCACGCGGCGGCGCTCGCCGTGGCCACCAACGTCAACCAGGTCCTCCTGGCGGTGGTCACGTTCGCCGTGGTCGGCGTGCTCCCCGCGCTGCGCCCATGGACGGTGGGCTTCGCCGCCGGCGCGCTCATCTACCTGGTCCTGGTGGAGCTGCTCCCGGAAGCCTACCACCAGGCCGGCAAGACGAGCATCGCCATGGTCACGCTGGTCGCCATGGGCGTCGTGGTGGGTCTGACGGGAGGCGCGCCCTGAGCGACTGGGTGCTGGTCTTCCTCTACGCCCTGGCCACGGCTCTCGCGACGGGGCTCGGGGCCCTGCCGTTCCTGTTCGTGCGCGACATCTCGGATCGGTGGATCGCCTACGCCAACGCCGTGGCCGCCGGGCTCATGCTGGGCGCCAGCTTCGGGCTGGTCTCGGAGGGGACGGGGCACGGCAGGGTGGAGACGCTGGCGGGAGGGTTCGCCGGCGTGCTCTTCATCCTGGCGACCCAGCGTTTTCTGGGCGACAAGGACGAGGAGGAGCTGGTCTTCGGCGTCGTAAGGGGAGCGGGGGCCCGCCGCATGATCCTCATGATGGTCGTGATGACCGTCCACTCCTTCGCGGAGGGGGTGGCCGTCGGCGTGTCGTTCGGCGGGGGGATCACCCTGGCGACGCTCATCACCGTGGCCATCGCGGTCCACAACGTCCCCGAGGGGATCGCCATCAGCGCTGTCCTGCGCCCCCAGGGCGTGAGCGTCGCCCGCTGCGCGGGGTGGAGCGTGTTCTCCTCGCTCCCCCAGCCCCTGATGGCGGTGCCGGCCTTCCTGTTCGTCGAGGTCTTCCGCCCCGCGCTGCCCTGGGGCCTCGGCTTCGCGGCGGGCGCCATGGTGTTCATGGTGCTCGTGGAGCTGCTTCCCGAGGCGTTCCAGCAGGGGCGGCGGGCCCCGGTCGCCACGCTGACCACCCTGTCCATCGTCGGAATGATCCTGTTCCAGCGGCTCCTCTGACCGAGGATCCGGTGGCAGCGGCTCCCCTGGATACAGGTGGTTCTCTTCGAGCGTCCTCCGGAAGGGCGGCAGGCCCTGTCCCGGGTACGGATTGGCTGGGGGCGGGGTTATCTTTCGGGCCGGCGCGCCCCGCCCGACCCTGTCGGCGCGGGGCGTGGGCACGATGGGGCCAGAGCGGGAATGGATACGGGACGAGCATGGGCGACACCGAGGACCTGAAGCGCGAAATACGCCGCCGGCGGACCTTCGCCATCATCAGCCATCCCGACGCGGGGAAGACCACCCTCACGGAGAAGCTCCTCCTCTACGGCGGAGCGCTCCACCTCGCGGGATCGGTGAAGGCGCGGCGGGCGCGGCGCCACGTGACGTCGGACTGGATGCAGATGGAGCAGGAGCGGGGCATCTCCGTGACCTCCTCGGTGCTCCAGTTCGAGTACGAGGGGCACGCCATGAACCTCCTCGACACCCCCGGCCACCAGGACTTCTCCGAGGACACCTACCGCACGCTGGTGGCCGCCGATTCGGCGGTCATGCTCCTGGACAACCGCAAGGGCGTGGAGGAGCAGACGCGCAAGCTCTTCAACGTCTGCAAGCTCAGGAGCACCCCCATCGTCACCGTGGTCAACAAGTGCGACCGCATCGGTGAGGATCCCCTCAAGCTCCTGGGCGACGTGGAGGCGGACCTGGGGATGGCGTGCGTGCCGCTGACATGGCCCGTGTGGCGCGACGGTCAGTTCGCGGGCGTCTACGACCGGCGCAAGGCCGAGGTCCACCTCTTCCGGCGGGGCGAGGACCACGGGGCGACCCGCGCCGCGGGCGAAGTGCGGCCGCTGGACCACCCCG
>JAHWKH010000414.1 GCA_019347995.1 Gemmatimonadota bacterium
TGGCCAGGAGATCCTTGCCCACCGTGGCACGCACCGAGGTCGTCGCCACGTCCACGGCGAGGCCCGTCCGCTCGGGATGGAACGGCTCTCCCACCCGGACCTCGCGGGTCCAGCGCCGGGCCGCCGACACCGTTACCCCGGGCAGCGTGAACGACTCGCGCAGCACGCCGAGGCGGGCCGCCAGCCCGAAGACGTTGGCGTCGCGTTGGAACCCCTCGCCGCCGGGCAGGAAGACCCGGCCCGCCGAGCCCTGCACGTCGAGGGACAGGAACCCGCCCACCGTCGGGAGCGGGGAGAAGCCGTCGAAGAGGCCCACCGTCATGATGCCCTGCGCCACGGGCGTGAACACCCCCGCCTCGTCGCCGGGACCCGCGCCGGACAGGAAGTCGGGCATCGACCCCGCCACGCCCCCGACACGGAGCGAGAGCCCCATCCTCGGCGAGCGCGCCAGCCGTCGCCCCAGCGTGCTGGCGCCGCCGGGCAGCTCCGTGCCGCCGGCTCCCGCCAGCCCCACCAGGCCGGAGACCGACTGGAACGCGAGGGCCGCTTCCACGCAGTCGGCCGCCAGCACCACCATGCCGCCGCCGCACGCGTCGGCGAGGACCGCCACGTCCTGGGCGGATGCGCCTGGCGACGCGGTGAGCGCCAAGCCCAGGCAGGCCAGGGCCGGGGAGCGGAGCCTACGCATACCGCACTCCCGCCCCCTCCACCACCTCGCCCAGGCGCCAAGCGGGCTCGCCCCGCCCGCGCAGGTCGTCGACGAGGGCGTCGGCGTCGTCGGCGGGCACCACCACGATCATGCCCACGCCCATGTTGAAGACCCGGTCCATCTCGCCCCGCGCCACGCCTCCCGCTTCCTGGAGCGCGCGGAAGAGCCCGGGCGGCTCCCACGAGTCGCGGCGGATCACGGCGCCCAGGCCCTCGCCCAGCACGCGCGGGAGGTTGCCGGGGATGCCGCCGCCGGTGACGTGGGCCAGGGCGTGGGCGCGCCCGGCTTCCAGGACCGGCCACAGGACGTCCAGGTAGCTGCGGTGCACGGCCAGGAGGGCATCGGCCACGGTGGCGCCGGTCCCGGGCAGCGTGTCGTCCACGCCGAGGTCCATGCGCTCGAAGACGATCTTGCGCGCCAGGGTGTAGCCGTTGGTGTGCAGCCCCGAGGACGGCAGCCCCACGAGCTGGTCCCCCGGCCGCACCGCGCCGCCGTCGAGCACGCGGTCGCGCGCCACCAGTCCCACGACGAACCCCGCCAGGTCGTATTCGCCGGCGGCGTAGAAGTCGGGCATCTGCGCGGTCTCGCCGCCCAGGAGCGCGCAGCGGTTCTCCCGGCACGCCACGGCCACGCCGCTCACCACGGCCTCCACCACGCCCTCGTCCATCTCGCCCGTGGCCAGATAGTCGAGGAAGAACAGGGGCCGCGCGCCCTGCACCAGGATGTCGTCCACGCAGTGGTTGACCAGGTCCTGGCCCACCGTGTCGTGGCGCCCCGCCAGGAACGCGACCTTGAGCTTGGTGCCCACGCCGTCCGCGCTGGACACCAGGACGGGCCGCGCCACGTCCTCGGGGACGGCGTAGAGCCCCCCGAACGAGCCGAGCTCCGAGAGGGTGTTGACGTCGCGGGTGGCCGCCACCAGCGCCCTTAGGCGGTCCTTGGCGCGCTCGGCGGCGTCCAGGTCCACGCCGGCCTCCCGGTAGCTCAGCCCGGCGGCGTCGTCAGGCATCCTGTGTCACTCCCGTCTCGATCTCGAACGCCGTCATCTCCCGGAACTCGCGGATGCGCTCGGCGACCTCCTGCGGGGTCAGGCCCCTGAAGCGGTCCACGCTGAACGCCTCCACGGCGTAGGACCCCATGGCCGAGCCGTAGACCATGGCGCGACGGTAGTCGTCGGGCGTGCGCCCACCGGTCCAGGCGAGGTAGCCCATGAACCCGCCGGCGAAGGCGTCGCCGGCGCCCGTCGGGTCGAAGACCTCCTCGAGGGGGTAGCCGGGAACGAAGAAGATCCAGTCCCCGGCGAAGAGGATCGCGCCGTGCTCGCCCTTCTTGACCACCACGGTCGACGGCCCGCGCCCCTGGATCCAGCGGGCGGCCTTGAGGAGGTTGGGCTCGTCGGCGAGCTGGCGCGCCTCGCTGTCGTTGACCAGCAGGACGTCGACGCGCTCCAGCAGGCGGACGTGGTGCTGCCCACCGTCTCCGACCGGATGCCCGCCGAGCTGTTCCAGCCGCCGGGCCACCGGGTCGAGGCGGAGTTCGTCGACGACCCTCCCCTTCGGGCGCCCCAGGTGCGTCGCCAGGATCAGCGCCGGGATGATGTTCATGCTGAGCAGCTTGAACATCCAGACCGCCGAGTACGACCCGACGCCCAGGAAGGCGGCGTGCCCGAAGGACAGGTAGCCGGTCAGGCCGAACAGGATGTTGAAGCCGATGGCGAACAGCCCGTAGATCGCGAAGCGCTGCAGCAGGTCGGGATAGCCCGCGCCGAACGGCGCGAGG
>JAHWKH010000415.1 GCA_019347995.1 Gemmatimonadota bacterium
CTTCGGCCCGCGTCAGGACCCGAACAGCCAGTACGCGGCGGTCATCCCCCTCTTCGTCGCCGCGGCTGCGGCGGGCGAGCCGCCCACCATCTTCGGCGACGGCGAGCAGACGCGCGACTTCACCTACGTGGAGAACGCCGTGTCGGCCAACCTCCTGGCCGCGCAGGCACCCGCCGAGGCGGTCTCCGGCGAGACCTTCAACGTCGGCGCCGGCGATCGCACCTCGGTGAACGAGCTGTGGTCGCTGGTGTGCCGCACGCTGGGGGTCGACGTATCCGCGAACCACGGTCCTCCACGCCCCGGAGACGTGCGCGACTCCCTGGCGTCGCTGGAGCATATCGAGGAGCGGATGGGCTATGAGGTCCGGGTGTCCCTGGAGGAGGGGATCCGGCGCACCGCCGACTGGTTCCGGGGCCGCGCCTAGGCTACCCTGGGGCATGGCCCGAACTCCGCCCGATCCCATCCAGCAGGCCATCGCCCGGGGCGTCTCCGCCTTCGAGCGCGAGGACTACCGCTCGGCGCTCCAGGCCTTCCAGGAGGTCCTGGCGACGGGGCGCGCCTTCGCCGACGTCCGCAACAAGGCGGGCCTCTGCCACGCCATGCTGGGCGAGACCGAAGCGGCGCTGCGCCAATTCGAAGCGGCGCTGGAGCAGAACGACGCCTACGCGGAGGCCCACGTCAACCGCGGGCTCGTCCTCAACGAGCTGGGGCGGCACGAGGAGGCGCAGAAGGCGTTCTCCCGCGCCCAGGAGCTGGACACCCGTGACGGGACCGTCTTCCCCTCGGAGCTGGGCAACCGCCTGGCCGTCACCCACGCCAAGCTGGGCGACCTCTACCTCATCGCCGGCCGTCCGGCCCTCGCCGCCGAGGCGTACGCGGCGGGCCTGGAGGTGCGTCCGCGCTTCCTCGACATCCGCAGCAAGCTGGCCGAGGCCCTGCTGGAGATGGGCGAGCCCGAGAAGGCGCTGCGCGAGCTGGAGGCGATCCTCGAGAGCAATCCCGGGTTCACGTCGGCGCGGATCCGGCTGGGCGTCGTGCTGCGCCGGCTGGGCGAGCGGGAGCGCGCCATCGAGGAGTGGCGGCGCTGCCAGCGCGAGGATCCCCGAGACCTGCGCCCGCGGGCCTACCTGGTGTCGGTGGGAGCGGACGCCGAAGCCTGAGCGGGCCAGGAACGCCCCGCCGCGCCCGCGGTACCACGGTCCATGATCACGCACGCCCTCCCTCGCCTCCTGGCGGTCGCCTCCGTGGCCGCCCTCGCCGCCTGCTCCCCCCGCGCCAGCGACGATTCCGCCATGGTCCGCGGCGACCGCGCCTTCGCGGCCGGGGACATGGAGGAGGCCCTGGCCGAGTACCGTCTGGCCGTCCGCCAGGGCGGCGACGACGATCCCGACGTGCTGGCGCGCGTCGCCCACACCTTTTCGCGCATGGGGCGCGTGGACGAGGCGCGGGAGTTCTACCGCGAGGCCGCCGAGCGCGACGAGCGCTACCGCGACCAGGCCGTCTCCGACCTCGTCCACCTAGCCCGGGACGCCCGCTCCCGCTCGGACCGCTTCCAGATGGCGTCGGCGGTGGAGACGGCGCTGGAGTTCCGCCCCGGGCTCAGCGTGACCGACCTGGCCCTGCCCCTGGCCCGCCATTACTTCCAGGCCGGTGAGTTCGGCCGGGCGCTGCCGTTCTACCAGAAGGCGCTCCTGGCCGTGTCCGACTCCACGCCCGAGGTGGTGATGGAGATCGGCACCGCCTACCACGAGCTGGGCGATTGCGAGAACGGCCTGGTCTTCTTCGAGCGCTTCCGCGACATGGTGCGGCCGTGGGAGCGGGGTGAAGTGGACTGGTACGTGGGCACGTGCGCGCTGGAGCTCGCGCAGCAGAAGCGGCGCCGGGCCGAGCGAGACACCGACATGGAGGAGGCGCTCCGGCTCGTCGAGCGCACGCTCGAGGTGGGCGAGCCCAGGAACGTCCAGGGGCAGGCCTGGTTCGAGAAGGGCGAGATCCTCTCGGAGATGGCCCAGTGCGACGCCGCCCTGGAGGCGTTCCGGCAGGTGCGCATGGCCGAGTCGTCGGGCTCGGGGGCGCTGGTGACCCGGGCCGAGGAGCGCATCGACGAGATCCGCTTCGGGCGGGGGCTGGCGGGCATCCGTGGCCGCTGCTGAGGTGTCCATCCCCCTCTTCGACCTGCACGACCAGTTCGCCCTGGTCGAGGGCGAGGTGCGCCGCCGCATCGACGACGTGCTGCGCACCCAGCGCTTCGTGCTGGGCCCCGAAGTGGAAGAGCTCGAGGAGGCGTTTGCCGCCGAGGTGGGCGTCGGCCAGAGCATGTACGCCATCGACCGCTATGTCGGGGTCAACGACCTCGGCACGGCGGTGCTGTTCCAGTCGCTGATCCAGGCGCCGGTGCGCCGCGTCGTGGTGGCCTCGTCGATGAGCATCTACGGCGAGGGCCTGTACCGCGATCAGGACGGAAACCTGGTCGAGGATG
>JAHWKH010000416.1 GCA_019347995.1 Gemmatimonadota bacterium
CGAGACGGCGGCGCCGGGGCGGGCGCGGGTCGAGTACGGCGCGATCGCGGTCGCGCCGCGGCCGTTCCGCAGATAGTCGATCAGCGTCTTGCCCTGGCGTTTCGCCTTGGTGACGGTCGCGACATAGCGCTCGGGGCTGTCGGCGGCCATGGCGTCGGCGATGCTCTTGGCGAACGCCTTCACCTCGTCCCAGCCGGCCTTGGGCTTCAGCGGCGCGACGACGTGCAGGCCCTTGCCGCCCGAGGTCTTGACGAAGCTTTCCAGCCCCGCCTGGCGCAGGCGCTCGCGGACTTCCAGCGCCGCCTCGATCACCTGCTCGCGCACTTGCCGCAGCGCATCGCCCTCGATGGTCTGCCGGTTCTGCATGGATTTCGGCTCCGCTCGGCTGCTCCTGGCACGGTGGACATCGCCCGGCCCCGCCTTTATATAGGCGCCGGTTGCAGATTTCGAACGACGGAAGGTGGTGAACTGAGGTGCAGGTACAGGTCCGCGACAACAACGTCGACCAGGCGCTGCGCGCGCTGAAGAAGAAGCTGCAGCGTGAGGGTGTCTACCGCGAGATGAAGCTGCGCCGGCATTACGAGAAGCCGTCGGAGCGGCGCGCCCGCGAACGCGCCGAGGCCATCCGCCGCGCCGGCGTGCGCCTCACCGGCACCGTCGAGTTGTCGGGAACCGTGGACGAGGAGAGCGGAGGCTGGGCGGGCATGGCCTACCTGGCCGAGCGCGGCCGCATCGCCCGGGGACGCACCGACGCGGTGATCATCCCCGAGCCCCTCAACGTCGATCGCATCTGCATCGGCCACCGGGGCGTGTACTGGTTCGAGGTGACCACCCGGGGCCGCATCGCCCACGGTAGCATGCCCTTCCTGGGCACCAGCGCCATCGAGCACATGGGCGCGGTGCTGGACACCATCCGCCGCGACCTGCTGCCCACGTTCTCCCGGCGGCGCACCGAGGTGCCGGTGGTGCCGGAAGCCGCCCGACGGGCCACGCTGAACGTGAACGCGGTCCACGGCGGCCAGCCCCGGGGAGCCGTCCAGACGCCCTGCGTGGCCGACCGGTGCACCGCCGTCTTCGACCGGCGCTTCCTGCTCGAGGAGGGCTTCGAGTCTACCCGCCGCGAGATCGTCGAGCTCCTCGACGGCCTGACCCGCGAGCTGCCCGACTTCCGCTACGATCTGCGGGACCTGATGGTCGTCGAGCCCACGCGCACGCCCGACGACGCGCCGGTGGTGGGAGCGCTGGGCCGCTCCATCGCCAGCGTGCTGGGGCGCGACGCGACGCTGGTGGCCAGTCCCGGCACGTACGACCACAAGCACGTGGCGCGCATCGCCGGCGTGGAGAACTGCGTGGCCTACGGCCCCGGGATCCTGGAGCTGGCCCACCAGCCCGACGAGTGGTGCAGCGTGGACGACCTGCTCAACGCGACCCGGGTGCTGGCGCTGTCGATCCTGGACCTCGCGGGGGTGGAGAAAGCCTGACCGCCTAGAGCCGCTCGGCGACGGCCCCGGCCATGTCCGCCGTCCCCGCCTCACCTCCCAGGTCCGGCGTGCGCACCCGGCCCTCCGCCAGCACCGCCTCGATCCCCGCCACCAGCCGGTCGTGCGCGTCGTCGAGGCCCAGGTGCCGAAGCATGAGCGCCCCCGCCCACACCGCCCCCACGGGGTTGGCCACGCCGCGGCCCGCGATGTCCGGAGCGGAGCCGTGGATGGGCTCGAACATGGAGGGATGGGCCCGCTCGGGGTTCAGGTTCGCGCCCGGCGCCAGCCCGAGGCTTCCGGTGAGGGCGGCCCCGAGGTCCGTGAGGATGTCGCCGAAGAGGTTGGACCCGACGATGACGTCCAGGCTTCCAGGGTGGGTCACCATGCGCGCCGCCAGGGCGTCGACGTGGTAGGGGCGCCAGGCCACGGTGGGAAACGCCTCCGCCACCTCGGCCACGACCTCGTCCCACAGCACCATGGCGTGCTGCAGGGCGTTGGACTTGGTCGCACTGGCCAGCAGCCGCCGGGGCCGGCGCTCGGCGAGCTCGAACGCGTAGCGCGCCACCCGCTCGATGCTCCGGCGCGTGAACACGCTGACCTGCTCGGCCCGCTCGCCCGTGGTTCCCTTGTCGTAGCGGCCGCCGACGCCGGCGTACTCGCCCTCGCTGTTCTCCCGCACGCACACCATGTCCAGGTCGGCGGGCCCCCGGCCGGCCAGCGGGCTCGCCACCCCGGGCAGCAGGCGCATGGGCCGCAGGTTCACGTACTGCTCGAAGCGCTGGCGGATGGGCAGGATCAGCTCCCACACCGACACGTGGTCGGGCACGTCGGGCCGGCCCACGGCGCCAAGGAAGATGGCGTCGAAGCCGGCCAGCCGCTCCGCGAGCTCGGCCTCGTCGCTGACGTGCTCGCGGAACGTCTCGACGACGACGTCGGAGGTCACCTCGCTCCAGTCCGCCATCCGCAGCGCCACGTTCTGGTAGTCGTCGAGCACC
>JAHWKH010000417.1 GCA_019347995.1 Gemmatimonadota bacterium
CGAGCTGGTGGCCGTGGCCCGCTCCCTGGCGGTGGCGGCGCTGCGCTTCTGCGGGATGGCGGGATGAGGGCACGCGACGGGTGTGCCTAGGCCTCGTCCTCCGACCTCAACTCCACCCGTGCGCTCCCGTCGGCCGCGTAGCGCACGGACACCTGCCAGGGCCGGCAGCAGACGGGGCAGTCCTCCACGTACTCCTGGCGAGCTCCGCTGCCGGGGTCGAGGCGCAGGGACACCGGCTCGGCGCAGTACGGACACGTGGCGTCGGCCGCGTCCTGGGCGGTGCCGTCCCCCAGGGGAAACGCCTTCTCGAGACGCTCGGCTTCGGAGCCGCCGCCCGGTGGTCCGCCGTTGCCGCTCATGGCATCCCTCCGTCGAACGGAACCGGGGCGGCGCCCGTCCGGACGCCGCCCCACCTCCGCGAAACGTGTGGGCCGCCCAGGAGCCTCCTAACTTCTTCTTCGATCAGTAGCGCAGGCCGCGGCCGGCGAAGAAGCCCAGCGGCAGCGCGACGGCGGCGCTGAGCACGGCTCCGGCGCGCGTGGTGACGAGGCCCTTGGCACCCTTGGCCAGCAACAGCGCCTTGGTGCCCTTCACGGGATGCTTCATGACGAATGTGGCCTTGGGCGCCTTCGTGTAGCCCACAGCCGTCGCGATCTTCTTGAACATGTCGACTCCTCCGCGGAGATATGGTTCCGATTCCAGAATGCTGCCGCACCCCCTACTCGATGCAATCCCCGTGCGCGGAATCGAGATGCCCGGACCGTGACCTGGACGGCCCGGCGGCGCACGCTCCGAGCCTCGCGGGGGGCGCCGCCCGGTGAGGCCCGTGGCCGTGGTGGGCGCCGGAGCGGCGGGGCTCATGGCGGCCCTGGCCGCGGCCCGGGAGGGCCGATCCGTCGTGCTGCTGGAGCGCACGCCGGACGGCGGCCGCAAGATCCTCATTTCCGGGGGAGGGCGCTGCAACATCCTGCCCTCGAGGGCGCAGCCGGGCCGCTACGTCACCGACTCATCGCCGAACGCGCTGAAGCGCATGCTGCGCGCCTGGCCCCTGGACGAGCAGCGGGCGTTCTTCGAGCGGGAGCTGGACCTGCGCCTAGAGCTGGAGCCGGAGACGGGGAAGCTCTTCCCGGAGACGCACCGGGCGCGGGACGTGCGCGACGGCCTGGTCGCGAGGGTCAGGGAGGCCGGGGCCCGCCTCTGGATGGGGACCTCGGTGACCGGGCTGGTGCCCCCCGCCGACGATGCCGGCCCCTGGACCGTGGAGCTGGCGGGCGCCCCGCCGCTGGAGGCCGCGGCGGTGGTGATCGCCACGGGCGGCCTCTCCGTGCCGGCGACGGGGAGCGACGGCACCGGCCTGGAGATCGTGCGGGCGCTGGGCCACCGCATCCGCCCCACGTACCCCGCCCTCACGCCACTGCTGGCCGACCCGCCGGTGCATGCCCACCTGGCCGGGATCTCCCTGGACGTGACGCTGCGGGCACCCGGCGCGCGTCCCCGCTTCGACACGCGGGGTGGCTTCCTGTTCACGCACCGGGGCTACAGCGGGCCCACCGTGCTGGACGCCTCGCACGTCGCGATCCGCTCCGCCCTGGCCGGGGAGCGCCAGGAGCTGACCGTGCGCTGGATCGAGCGCGATTTCGAAGCGTGGGACCGCGTGCTCGTCGAGGACGCCGGCAGCGTCCTCTCCAAAGTGGCCCGGGAGATTCCCAACCGTCTGGCCGAGCGTCTGCTGGAAGAGCAGCGGGCCGAGCTCGCACGTGCACGCGAACAGTCGCAGCAGGTGATATTGGAAGGCCGCCAGGCGGCCGAGCGCCTGCGCGATGAGCTGCTGACGCGTACCCGCGCGGAGCAGGAAGAGCTGATTGCGCGCGCCCGCCGCGACATCGAGCAGGGGACCCGCCGTGCGATCCAGGAGATCCGCAACGAGGTCGCCGACCTCACGATCATGGCCACGGAGAAGGTCACCCGCAAGAGCCTCACCGACGACGACCAGCGCCGTCTGGTCGACGAGGCGCTGAGCGAGTTGGACTTCGCCAGCCTGGCCGGCGAGGACAGGCGCAACTAGCCATGCAGGAGATCGCCGAGGTCTACGCCCGCTCGCTTTTCGAGGTGGCGAAGGGGCAGGGCAGGCTGGACGAGGTGCGCGCGCAGATCGGCGAGTTCGCCGACGCGCTGGAAGGCGAGCGCGAGCTCGCCATCTTCTTCTTCTCGCCCTACTTCTCCAGCGAGGAGAAGAAGGACGGCCTGAGCCGTGCCGTCACGGGCGCCGACGAGATCGTCGCCAACTTCCTCGAGCTGCTCATCGACAAGCACCGCATGCCCGTCATCTTCCGCATCCGCCGTCAGCTCGACGAGCTGTGGGAGCGCGAGAACCAGGTGCTGCCCGTGCAGATCACCTCAGCCACGCAGCTCGACGAGGAGACCGTCAAGCGCATCGGCGACCGCATCGGCCAGGAGACCGGCCAGCACAT
>JAHWKH010000418.1 GCA_019347995.1 Gemmatimonadota bacterium
GACCGGGCGGGCCTCGACCAGGGGCTGGTGGCGGCGCGGGAGGCGGTGCGGATCGGGGAGGGGCCGGCGTCCCCGCTGCCGCTGATCGGCTCCCGCATCACCGCGGAGGAAGCGGGCGGCTGACCTCGGGGGAGCTCCGCCTCAGACGTGGCGGTGGAACTCGATCCCCTCGTCCCGCATCGCGCCTTCGAGCTCCTCGGCCCGATCCGACAGCGTCTGCAGGGCGAGGCCGCACTTGGCCCGCGCCTCGGGGGGCGCGGGGATCACCTCGGCGGGGACTCCTCGCTCCAGCGCCACGTCCTCCGCCCACATGGCCTGGTGGGTGGTTTCGAAGGTGAAGACGGCCGAGCCGCTCATCTTCCTCCGCCGTCCCTTGCGGAGGGACGAGCGCCCACGCCGGGGATGCGGAAGAGCCGGTTCTCGGACTCGTCGCACAGCTCCGTGGGCTCGGTGCCCGGGATGTAGTACTCCACGTAGCGGTGCTCCTCCGGGTCGCCTTCGCACCACCGGCTCCAGAGCTTTCCGGTGCGGTCGTCCACCTCCCGCGTCGTGAGACCCTGGGCGATGGGCCACGGCTCGGGGATGGGCAGGATGCCGCCGCCGTTCTCGGCCTCTCCGCCGGTCCCGTAGTAGACGTGATTCATGAAACGGCCCCAAACGGGAGCGGCGTAGAGGCCGCCGGTGGCCTGCGGCGTCCCCCGCGCCATGGGGGCGGGCCGGTCCATCCCGAACCAGATCCCCGCCAGCAGGTTCGGGGTGAATCCCATGAACCAGGTGTCGGTGCCGTCGTTGGTGGTGCCCGTCTTGCCGGCGGCGGGGACCTCGTAGGGAAGCTCGCCCAGCCCCTGCGCCCGGATGTTGGCGCCGGTGCCGCGGTTGGCCGCGTCCTGGAGGAGATCCACCATGATCCGCGCCGTGAGGGAGTCGAGAACCTGCGTCCGCTCCGGCTGGGGCTCCCAGATCAGGTCCCCCTCGGCGTTCTCCACGCGCAGGATGGGGACGGGGCGCACCTTCGTGCCCAGGGTCGCGAAGGCGGAATAGGCTTCCGCGAGCTGGAGCGGGATGACCTCCGCGGCGCCGATGGTGGTGGAGGGATAACGCTCGATCTCGGTGTGGATGCCCATGCGCCGCGCCGTCTGGGCGACGGTCTCGAGGCCCACCTCGAACACCCCCAGCTTGATGGCGACCATGTTGATGGACCGCCGGAGCCCCTCGCGGATGGTGACCGGCCCCTGGAACTCGTTGCCGAAGTTCCTCGGCCGCCACTCGTCGCCGCTCACCTGCGGAAGCACCACCGGCGTGTCCATGATGATGTGCGAGGCCGGGATGCCCGACGCGATGGCCGCCGCGTACACGAACGGCTTGAACGACGACCCTGCCTGGCGCCTCGCCAGCCGCGCGCGGTCGAAGTTCGACTGCTCGAAGTCGCGGCCGCCGACCATGGCCCGCACCGCCCCCGTGGCGGGATCCAGCGCGATGAACATGCCCTGGAGGTACGGCGTCTGCCCGGGGAAGGACTTGACCGTGTCGAATTCGGCGTAGCGGGGATGGCGGTAGTTCGGCTGGCTCTCGACACGGTCCCACCCCCATTCCATGGCCTCGCGCGCCGCCCTCTGCATGTCCACGTCCAGCGTGGTGGTGACGCGCAGGCCGCCCCGGTACACCTGGCTACCGTAGCGGGAGTCGAGGAGCTGCCGTACCCATTCCTCGAAGTAGGGCGCCACGCCCCGGCTGCTGGCCTCGACCTGGGCGGGCGTGGGCAGGGGGAACTCCTTCCAGCGCTCGGCGTCCGCGCGGGTGAGGTAGTCTTCCGCGGCCATGCGATCCAGCACCAGGTCGCGCCGCCGCCGCGCGTTCTCCGGATTCCTGAAGGGGTCGTACCGCGCCGGGACGTTCAGGATGGCGGCGAGGAGCGCCGCCTCCGCCGGATTGACCTCGGTGACGTCTTTGCCCAGAAAGCCGCGCGAGGCCGACTGGAAGCCGTAGCCGACCCGGCCCATGTAGATCTCGTTGAGGTACGCCTCGAGGATCTGCTCCTTGGTGTAGGAGCGCTCCAGCTCGAGGGCCACCTGCAGCTCCTTGAGCTTGCGCAGGTAACGGCGATCGAAGCCGATCTGCTCGTCGAACATGTTGCGCGCGAGCTGCTGCGTGATGGTGCTGCCGCCCCCCCGGTTCCGTCCGGTGATCACGCCGAGGGCCGCGCGTGCGAAGCCGATGGGATCGAAGCCCCCGTGCGTGAAGAAGCGCTTGTCCTCCACGGCGACCACCGCCTGGGGCACGTGCTCCGGCAGCGCGTCGATGGAGACGGGGGTCCGGCGCTCGATGCCGAACTCGGCCACGAGCCGCCCGTCGTGGCTGAAGATCTTCGAGGTCTGCTGGGGCTCCCACGTCCGGATCTCCGCCACCGACGGACAGTCGGCGCAGAGATTCCGCCAGGACCCCCACGCGACGCCCGATCCAAGCGCCAGGAG
>JAHWKH010000419.1 GCA_019347995.1 Gemmatimonadota bacterium
GTCTGGTAGTCCTGATCGAAGGACTTCCCGAAGTCGTAGAACGAGACGCCGAAGATCCCCACCCGCGGATCGTGGCGGCGGGGCTCGTAGCCCGGTGGGGGAAGCTGGACCAGGGAGTGGTGCTGCCGGAGCGTGAGAGCGCGCCCGTCGGGCGTGTGGCGACGGATCTCGCCCCCCGGAGCGTCGCTCGCGAAGGTGAGCGAGGCCTCCACCTCCGTGTTCTCGGGAAACGCCTTCGTGCGGGGCAGGTGGATCACGCTCCGGTCCCGGTCGAGGCGGAACGTCCCCTCGCCCCGGCGCTGGAGGTCCTGGGCCACGCCCGCCGCGTCACTCAGGAAGAAGTCGGTGGCGTCCACGAGGACGCGCTCGCCGCTGCGCGCCACGATGGGCATGGACGCGAGGACGGAGACGGGGAAGGACTTCTCCGCGCCCCCCACCTGGCCGGGGTCGCCCGACGTGGCCGTGACGTTCGTGTTGCGGCGCACCATGACCACCCGGGGACCCCGGCGCTCGAAGCGGACCACCGCCTCGTCGCCTCCGCCGCCGGCATCCAGCCGGAACGCCCGCGCCGAGCCCAGCCCGGTGGCCAGCGCGTTCAGGTACAGGACGTCCTCGCCGAAGCGGGCGATCTCGAGGAAGACCTTACCCGTCTCCGGGTCGAGGTGCACGGGGACGAAACCCTCCTGCGACTGCATGCCGCTCGTGAACTGGGCGATGGCCGGAGCCTGGGCACGCAGGGCGGCGGGCGCGGAGACGGCGAAGCCCGCCAGCAGGGCGGCGAGAAGGAGAGGCAGGGGTGTCCTCGGCGGCATGCGGGGGTCCTCTTCGGGAGATGTCGGAGGGGTCGTCGGAGCAGCGTGATGAGTGGGCCACCACCCACCGCGCGTCAAGCTCGCCCCGGCTTTGCGACCACGCGGTCCGGCGCCCTATGTTGACCCTTCGCATCTCCCCCGACATCCCCGTCCGGCCCCTCCCTCATCCGAGGTCGCTCCGATGCAGGCGCACCACTCCGCGACGCAGCCCCCCCGCAGGTCCGTCCGTTCCGGGCTCCTGGCCGCCACGGCCCTCGCCGCGCTGCTGGCGCCCGCACCCGCCGACGGCCAGGCCCCCGGCCTGGAGACCGCCCTCTCCAGCCTCGAGCTGCGCGAGATCGGTCCGGCCGCCATGGGCGGACGCGTCTCCGACCTGGCGGTGGTGGAGGACGATCCCAGCACCTTCTACGTGGGCTACGCCACCGGCGGCCTGTGGCGCACGGACAACCACGGGGCGAGCTGGACGCCGGTCTTCGACGACCAGCCCACCTCCTCCATCGGCGCCGTCTCGCTGGCGCCTTCGAATCCCAACGTGGTGTGGGTGGGCACCGGCGAGCCGAACATCCGGAGCCACATTTCGGTCGGGAAGGGCGTGTATCGCTCGACCGACGCCGGCCGGAGCTGGGACTTCCTGGGACTCGAGAACACGGGCCGCGTGAGCCGCATCCAGGTCGACCCGCGGGACCCGGACGTGCTCTACGCCGCCGGCTGGCATCGCCTGCGTTGGGGCGGCGGGCGGATGGAAGGGGCCGGCCGCGGGAGCGGCATCTGGAAGACCACGGACGGCGGCCGCACGTGGTCCGAGCTCACCAACGGCATTCCTTCCGAGGACAAGGGCCGCATCGGCCTGGCCATCGCCCCCACGGACCCGCGGGTGCTGGTGGCCACCATCGAGACCGCCCGGGACGAGACCACCGGCACCTACCGCACCGAGGACGCCGGGGCCACCTGGCGGCGCGTGAACGAGCTGAACCCGCGGCCCATGTACTACTCCCACATCTTCATCGACCCGACGGACGAGGACAGGGTGTACGTCCTGGGGACGTCCGCGTACACCAGCGACGACGGGGGCCGCACCTTCCGCCAGATCGCCGAGCGCGCGACGTACGATGTGGGCGTGCACGCCGACCATCACGCGCTGTGGATCGACCCCGAGGACCCGGACCACCTCTACCTGGCCGGGGACGCGGGCCTGCACGAGTCCTACGACCGGGGCGCGCGCTTCCGGAAGATCAACAACTTCCCCATCGCGCAGTTCTACGCCATCGGCGTCGACATGAGGGATCCGTACTGGGTCTACGGCGGCCTGCAGGACAACCACTCCTTCATGGGACCGTCGCAGACCCGCCACTGGAGCGGGATCATCGACGACGACTGGTGGCAGACGGGCTTCGGCGACGGCATGTACTGGGACGTGGATCCGACGAACTTCCGCTACGCCTACGGCTCGTCCAACGGCGGCACCTACTTCCGCCTCGATCCCGTCACCGGCGACATGCTGGACATCTCCCCCCGCGAGCCGCCGGGAGAGGACTACCGGTTCGACTGGACCTCGCCCCTCATGGTGTCGCGCCACGACCCGGCGACCGTCTATGTCGCGGGCAACCGCCTCTTCATCTCCCGGGATCGGGGGGTGTCCTGGGAGCGCACGGAAGACCT
>JAHWKH010000041.1 GCA_019347995.1 Gemmatimonadota bacterium
CGGACCCCTCCTGTAGACCGTCGATCCTCACACCGCGACAGAAAGGACAGCCCCGTGCTGTTGCTCACCCGCCTGCCTTCTCGGCGCCTCACTCTGGCCGACTACAACCGCGCCTACCCGTCCTCGCCGCTCGACAGCGACCGGGAGTCGGGCAACCGCGTCTACTGGGTCCCCGTCGATGACGACGACGCCGGCCTGGACGCCGCCCTGGCCGGGGTCCCGGTGGTCGTCCACGCCGCGGGGCCCTTCGCCCGCACCGCCCGGCCCATGGTGGAGGCCTGCCTGCGCACGGGGACGCACTACCTGGACGTCACGGCCGAGATCGAGGTCTTCGAGCGGCTCCACGCCCTGGACGGGCGCGCCCGGGAGGCCGGGGTCATGCTGCTGCCCGGCGTGGGCTTCGACGTGGTGCCCACGGATCTGGTCGCCGCCCACCTGAAGGCGCGCCTCCCCGGCGCGGTACGGCTGCGGCTGGCGTTCCAGGCCCTGGGCGGCGGCGTCTCCCGCGGCACGGCCACCACCATGGTGGAGAACGCGGGCGGCGGGGGCGTCGTGCGCCGCGACGGCCGCATCGTGCCCGTGCCGGCGGCGTGGCGCACCCGCACGGTGGACTTCGGCTTCGGCTTCCGGCCCGTCCGCGTCACCACCGTTCCCTGGGGCGACGTCTCCACCGCGTACCACAGCACCGGCATCCCCGACATCGAGGTGTCCACCCGCCTGGGCCGCGCGGCGCGCTGGGCGCTCGTGGCGAGCCGGCTCCTGGGGCGACTGCTGGAGAGCGGCCCCCTCCGGCGCCTGGCCACGGCGATGGTCCGCGCCGGCGCCGGCGGCCCCGACGAGGAGGCGAGGCGCCGTGGCGTCTCGCTGATCCGGGGCGAGGTGGAGGACGACGCCGGGCGATGCGCCGTGACCCGGATGCGGACGCCCGAAGCCTACACGCTCACCGCCATGACCGCGGTGGAGGCGGCGCGCCGGGTGCTGGACGGGAGCGCACGGCCGGGATTCCAGACGCCGTCGCTGGCCTTCGGCCCCGACTGGATCCTGGAGCTGGAGGGTGTGGCGCGGGAGGACGGGGAGCCGGCGGACCCACCCGCCGCGACGGGCGGAGCCGCGTAGAGCTCCCCGTCCGACCGCGACCGCTCCGGCCCCGGTCAGCCGCTCCGCCCGATGTCCACCTCGATCTCCCGCCAGTCGCCCTGCCCGAAGCGCACGGCCGAGAGCAGCGCCCGGCAGATGTGGCCCAGCACGATGGCCAGCCACACGTCCTCGGGGCGGAGCGGCCGCGTGAAGTCGATCACCGCCAGCATCCCCAGGGGCAGCACGAGCTGCGAGACGATGGAGATCCACATGGGCGATTTCGTGTCGCCCGTCCCCTGCAGGCCGCCCGTGAACGTCAGCGCGACGGTGACGAAGAGCCCCGAGACCGCCAGGTAGCCCAGGAGCTGGGCCGAGAGGTCCAGCGTGGCGACGTCGTCGATGCCGAACACACCCAGCAGCACCCGGGGCGCGAGCACGAAGGCCGATCCCACGACCACCGCCACCATGAGCCCGTAGGCCGCGGCCACGCGCACGGCCTTCACCGTCCGGTCGGGCCGGCCGGCCCCCAGGTTCTGCCCCGCCACGGCCGCGGTGGCCCCCATGAGGCCCACCGATGTCCAGGTGATGAGGGAGAAGAGCTGGGTGTAGCTCACGGCGTAGGCCGCCTGCGCCTCGGCGCTCTGCTCCAGCGAGCCGATGAAGCGCAGGAGGAGCACGCCTCCCACGTTCATGGCCACGCCCTGGAAGCCCGTGGGCAGCCCGAAGCGGAAGAGCGCGCGGATGATGCCCCAGTCCGGGCGCAGCGACATGCCGCGGTGGAAGTGGATCACCCAGCGGTCGCCCACCAGGGAAGCCAGTGCCCATACAGTCACCACGGCCCCGGCGATCACCGTCCCCCACGCCGCCCCCACCGTGCCCATGGCCGGGAACGGCCCCAGCCCCGCGATGAGCACGGCGTTGAGGACGCCGTTGAGCACGGTCATGACCACCGCCAGGCGCAGCGGAGTGCGGGCGTCCCCCGCCGCCCGCAGCGCGCCCGAGATCATGAAGAACATCATCATCCCGAACGAGAACAGGAACATCACCCGCAGGTACGGGAGCGCCTCCGCCTGCACGGAAGGCTCCGCGTTCACCAGGCCCAGGAGGGAGGGGGCCAGGAACCATCCCAGCGGCGCCATGACCCCCAGTGAGAGGGCCGCCGCCGTGAGCATGGCCTGGTAGACGGTTGCGTGGACCTTCTCGGGCTGGTCGGCGCCGGTGAAGCGTGCCACCAGAACGCCCATGCCTGTGAACAGCGAGGTGATGAAGACGATCACCACCAGGAAGATCTGCCACGCCACGCCGATGGCGGCGTTGCCGGTGAAGCCCACGAAGTGGCCCACCATGGCGTGGTCCACGATGCCCTGCAGCCCGCCGATGACGTTCTGCAGCATGGTGGGCCACGCCAGCTTCCAGACCGCGGAGGGGATGGGCCCCTCCACGATGGAGCGGTCGAACGAGCGCCTATTCGACGCCTGCGGGGAAGGGGAGGGGGCGTCGGCGGCCGAGCCCGCCTCCACCGCCCCCTCCGCCACGCCGTCGCTCATGGGTCGAGCGTCAGCCGCCCGAGCTGCGGGGCGGGATTCGACACCCGGGCCACTCCTGACCCGGGGGCAGCTCCCGGGTCTCCGACGACACGCGCTCCGGATCCTCCGAGGCCAGGTAGGCCAGCATGGCCGCCAGCGTCGCGTTGTTCCTCAGGTCGTCGAAGACGAGCTTGTCGTACGTGTCGATGTCGGTGTGCCACGTATACTGGCGATAGTCGGGGTAGTTCGACTGGAGCCGGAAGCCCGGCGTGCGGTGGCAGATGAACGACATGTGGTCGCTCCCGCCGCGCTCCGGCTCGCCGGGGATGTCCAGCTCGATGTGCCGGGTGATCTCACGCGGGATCTTCCCGAACCACTTCCCGAAGCTCTCGCCCGCCTCCACGAAGCCCTGCATGCGGATGTAGTCGATGCGCCAGGTGCCGTTGTCCTGGTTGAAGGCCGCCTGGAGGCCGTCCAGCACCTCCGGGTGATCCGCGGCGAAGGCGCCCGAGCCGATGAGGCCCTGCTCCTCGCCGCCCCAGTGGGCCACAAGGATGGTCCGCCGCGGGTTCGGGTAGACCTCCTTGAGGATGCGCATCGCCTCCATCATCATGATGGTGCCGGAGCCGTTGTCGGTGGCGCCCGACGCGCCGTCCCACGAGTCCAGGTGGGCCGTCAGGAGGACGTACTCGTCGGGAAGCTCGTTGCCGCGCAGCTCGCCGATGATGTTGTGGACGGGCACCTCTCCCAGGAACTCGGCCTCGGCGTCGAGGCGGATGCGGGGGCCCTGTCCACGCGTCGCCAGGCGGTGGACGAGGCCGTAGTCCTCGCAGCTCAGGTGCAGGGAGGGGATCCGTCGGGTCGGGGAGGAGAAGATCTTGTTGGCGCCCCACCCGTTGGACCAGTTCGCCGTGAGGACCCCGAGGACCCCGCCGCCCTCCAGCGCCTCCATCACGGCCGCGCCGCCGCCGGCGGCCTCCACGCTGCGCATCCAGGACTGGCGCACCTCCTGCTGCCGCCGCTGGATCCGCTCCTGCGACTCGGGCGTGGCGAGGGCGGCCCAGCTTTCGGGGGCGCGGCAGGTGGGCTCGGCCCAGGAGTACGCCACGAACCGCCCGCGGGCCTGCGGAAGCCACGCCCGGAACTCCGCTTCGCTCGCGAACGTCGGGAAGGCGACCACGTCGCCCTCCACCCGTCCCTCGGTGCCGGGGCTCCACGCCAGCATGATCCCGTCGAGCGTGCGCCTGCGCGGCACCACAAGGTCGAGGTGCGTGTGGCCCCGGTCCCAGCCGAGCCAGGTGCCGTACCGCTCGCGACGCGCAGGCACGCCCCAGCGCTCGTACGTCTCCAGGAGCCACCGCTCCGCCGCCGCCTGCCCGGGGCTGCCCGAGAGGCGGGGCCCGATGGAGTCGAGGAGCGTCTGCGCCAGCGGCTCCACCTGCGACCGGTCGGTCATCCCGCGCTCCCAGATGGCGCGGATCACCGGGTCGTCGGTGGGGAACGTCTGCGCCGACGCGGCGGAGGCCGTGGAAAGGGGGGCGGCCGCGAGCGCGAGCGCGATCGGGACGACGAAGCGGAGAGGCACGGGCGCTCCAGGAGCGGGCGAGGGGTCGACGGAAGCCGAAAGCTCGGTCCCCTGGGCAGGTCCTGTCCAGCGGGCCCGGCGCGTGGGCGCGCACCGCTACGGCTCGGACGCGTCGCGCCTCAGCGCGTCGAGCCGGCCCGCGGCCGCCGTGTCCCCGGCGGCGGCCGCACGGGCGAGGAGGTCCAGCGCCTCCTCGCGCCGCCCCTGGCGCAGGCGCACCTCCCCGTCCACACGCAGGCCCTCGGGGAGCTCCCACCGCGCCCGCGCTTCGGCGAGCAGGGCGTCGGCCTCCTCGACCCGCCCCAACTCCAGGGACAGCCGCGCCGCCTGCACGAAGAAGTGGGGCGCCACCGGGAACTCGGCGGCCATGGCGAGCGCCGCGCCCAGGGCGCGCTCCGTGTCGCCCCGCTCCTCGTACAGCGACGCGAGGCGCTGCACGGCCTGGATCCAGAGCATCCGCCCGTCGTAGACCCGCCACGCCAGGTCCTCGACGGCGGTTTCCGGGACGGGCCGGAAGACGGGCGTCGTGCCGCGTTCCTGGAACGGCCAGGACTGGAGGAGGCCCTGGAGCTGGTAGGCGCCCAGCACCGAGTCGAGCGCCGTCACGAGCGGCGGCGCGCCGGGCGCGGGCGCGGCCTCCCACCCGGTGGGGATGCCCGCCTCCCGGAGGCCCTCCAGGTACGCGTGCCCCAGGAGCGCGTAGCCTCGCAGGTCCGGGTGCACGTGCTCGGTGAGGAGCTCCCCGCCTACGATCCCTCCGGGCGACGCGGCGCGGAACGCCGCCTCCACGTCGACGATCCGGGCTCCGTGCTCCGCCGCCACCTCCCGCACGACCTCGTTGAAGGCGCCGGGCGCGCGGAAGCGCAGCCGGTCGCGGTCGCGCGCCGCTCGGTAGGCCTCGGCCGCCGCCGCGGTGTCGCCCGCCATCTCCAAGAGCCGTCCGCGGAGGAACCAGGGGTCGGCGGCCAGGGGATCGAGGGCGGTCAGGGCGTCCAGCGCGCGCGCCGCGGCGGCCGCGTCGCCCCGGGCGAAGGCGTCCCGCGCCGCGTCCATCTCCCTCCGCCACGCCCCCTCGTCCACCGCGTCGCCCGGGCCCCCGAGGAACGGCGCCCGATCCCTCTCGTTGCTCACCAGCGTGCCCACCAGGACCGGGATGCCCCGGCTCCGGTAGAACGCCAGCAGCGCCGAGAGGTTGGCCCGGTACTGCGCCATGCCCGCCCGGTAGAGGGGCCCGTCGAGGGGGATGGCCTCGCCCGCGAGCCCCTCCATCCGCGTCGCCGCCCGGGGGTCGGCCCCGCCTCCACGGAGGCGCTCGAGCGCGCCCGCCAGCAGCCGCACCAGGTGCAGGTCGTCCAGGCGCAGGTAGGCACGGACCAGCGGACGCCACCGGCCCGGCGACGTCACGGAGGCGACGCCGAAGGCGCCGTAGAACTCGTTGTGGCCGGCGTAGACCAGCACCGCGTCGGGCTCGAGCGCCGCCACCTCCCGCGCCAGGTCCAGGAGCGTGTGGGTGCCCACGGCGGTGAGGCCCGTGTTCACTACCTCGACCCGGCGGTCCGGCAGCAGCTCCCGCAGCCAGTTCTCCACGACCCGGGCCGGCGCCGCGTGGACGCCGAAGGGGAAGCCCACGGCGGTCGACGCTCCCTGGAAGACCAGCCGCACGTCGCCGGGCCGGCGCTCGGCCGGGAACACCTCGAAGGCGGGCACCGGGGGATCGGGACCGGGGAGGTAGCGCCGGCCGATCTCCGGGTTAACCCGGAGCCAGCCCTCCACCTCGGTGAAGGGCACAACGAGGCGGGGCTGGGCGCCATGCCCGGTCAGGCGGAGCACGCCCTCGGCCGCCGCGAGCAAAACGAGGGGAAGGAGCAGCACCACGGCCGTGAGGACGCGCCGCTCGCGCGCGCCCAGGCTCTCGTGTCCGGCGCGTTCGGTGGGCTCTCCCGTCGGCGGAGCCGCCGTGGCGGCCTCGGCGCGCCCGCCGCCGCCCCTCCGGCTCATTCCTCCGTCCTCCACGTGACCACGACCATCCAATCGGCGTAGTCGGGGCTTCGCCGCCGCAGCGCGGCTATGATCCGCTGGCGCAACGGCCCCTCCACCAGCGTCCCCTGGCCCGGCCAGAGGGGCACCTCGAGGCGGAGGTATCTCCACCCCCCGTCGCCGGTCTCCCGCACCCCGAGGACCCGCGGCTCGGCGAGCACGATCCCCCGGTGCTGGCGCCAGGAGCCCCGCGCCACGGCCTCCACCGTTTCCCGCACCTCGTCGGCGGGGGCGTCGTCCGGGAGCTGCACGTCGACGAACGCGCGCACCCTCCCGTTCCGGTAGCGGTTGATCTGGCCCATGCTCCGGTTGGGAACGATCACCCGCTGATCCAGCAGCGTGCGCAGTGTGGTGAAGCGCAGCCCGATGGACTCGACGCGGCCCGTCTGTCCGCCCACGTCGGCCACGTCACCCACGTCGAGCACGTCGGAGAAGATGAGGGTCAGCCCGATGACGATGTCCTGCACCAGCCCCTGCGATCCGAAGCCGATGGCCAGGCCGATGACCGTGGCGCTGGCGAAGTACGCCGTCAGCGAGATACCCACCTCGCCGAGGACGAGGCCCAGGGCCGTGAAATAGATGACGAACGTCAGCGTGCTCACCACGAGCGTCGTGACGCTGGCCACCTTGGGGCGCCGCCGCGCCAGGGACGCCGGGCCGGCGTCGGGCGCCAGGGCCCAGGTGCCCACGCGCCGGACGGCGAGCACCATCAGGTGGGCGGCGAGGGCCACCAGCAGGATCAGGAGGATGCGGCTGCCCTGGGAGAGCTCGCGCAGCGGGACGATCAGGTCTTGCATGGAAGCAGCCTGGCCCCGGGAGGCGGTGACGACAAGGGCCGGGCTGCCGTGGCGTCCAAGCCGGCCGGCCCGTTGCGCGCCCGGCGCCCCTGAGTGAGGATCCCCGCTCGCAGCGGGCTTTCCCTTCTCGGAGTGAGCGTGGGGCAATCCATGGAGGCCGGGCCGGAGGGGTGGGGCGGCCGCCTCGCCACCGTATGGGCCCTGGCCGGCTCCACCGTGATCTTCGTCCATGCGGTGGTACGGCTGGGCGCTCACGGCCTCGAGAGCGTCCGCGGGGGCCTCGGCCCGGGAGAATCGGCGTCGCTGGTGGTGCTCACCGCCGCCTTCGTCTACGGCGAGGGGGTGCTGGCGCTGGAGCGGCGCTTCGTGCCACACCTGGTGGAGCGCGCGCGGGGGCTGGCGCAGGAGGCCAGCGTCACACTGCGGATCCTCGCTCCCCTGTACGCCTTCTCGCTGGTGGGCGCGCCACGCCGGACGCTCGCCCGCGCCTGGGCCGGCGTCGCGGCCATCGCCGTGGCCGTAGTGGCGGTGCGCGCGCTTCCCGATCCCTGGAGAGGGATCGTCGACCTGGCGGTGGCCGCCGCCCTGGCCTGGGCGGTCGTGGCCCTCGTGCGCCAGTCTGCCGGCGCGCTGCGCTGACGAGCGCCGGCCTCGTCGCGCCGCACCTCCCGAGCGCGCCGAACACGCGGGATGGATCCTCGGGCCGTCTCAACTGTATGTCTCCCCGCGAGTTGCAGCCCCTCACCGACGGGAGAGCCGCGCTACCCCATGGTCATCCAGATCACCCGAGCGGTGGATCGCGTCGTGGTCTTCGACGCCCCGGCGTATCGCCGCCTGGTCGGTCGCAGACACACGGCCAAGGCGACCGAGCTGTTCGACGCGCTGGGACGGGACGAGCGCGAGACCGGCATCCAGCCCATCGGCTACTCGACCGTCCTCCTCGAGCTGCTGGCTCCCCTGGCGGACCCCGAGGCCGACGGCTACGAGAACGCCAAGGCCGCCGCGGTGGCCGCCGTGCGCCACTGCCGGATTCCCACCAAGGGCGGCGGCGAGGACGTGGCGGTGTGGGCGAGCTCGGGGCTCCAGCTCTGCCTCTCGCTCTTCCATCGCTGGCCCGACGAGCTCCTGGAGATCGATGACCGGGTGCGCTCGCTGGTCGAGCGGCTGGCGGAGGAGCCGAGCGAGGCGATGCTGGACACGTTCCGGGACGACTTCGGCGTGGTCGCCGAGCGCCTGGAGGCGTGGAGGGATTCGTTCGCGGCGTCGCTCAAGGAGCACATGGAGACGCCCCTCTCAATCGAGACGGTGGCCGAGGCCCACGTCCAGCGCGCCGCGTCGCACGTTTCCGACGACGTGTCCGAAGCGGAGCTCAGGCGCATGGTCGACTGGTTCGCGCGCAAGTTCGAGGTGGCCGTCGCCATGTACCGGCAGATCGTCGAGGACACCCGCGAGGAGGGGGGCACGATCACCTCGGAGCGGGCCGCCGAGCTCCTGTGGAACCTCCAGGTGGCGTTCCTGATCGGCGAGACCCACAAGCTCGACGGCAAGCCGGCCGTCGTGGTGTCGGGTGACGACGACATCGTGAAGGCGGCCAAGGCCTCGGGGCTGGGCGCGAAGGTGATCTCCGTGCTTCGCTACGACGACTACCGCGCGGCGGTACGCGAGCTCGACTGAGAAGCGCGCCGGCGCAGGAGACCGGTGAGGCGACCGTTGCACGCCCGGCCCCTCCAGGCTAGCCTGGAGGCTGCCACCTTCGCATCACCTCTTCCGGACAGGCCCTTGCCTCCCGTCCGCAGGCCTGTGCACCGCGGGGCCTCGTCGGCCCTATCCCGTTCGGGTGTCCTCCCGGTCCTCCTGGCGGCCGTCCTCTGTGCGGCCGCCCCCATCCGCGCGCAGACGCCCGACCCGGGGCTCGAGGGTCTCGAGGGTCTCGAGCGGGCGCGGGTCCTGGCGGAGCTGACCCTGCGCGACCGCGACCAGGACGCCGCCGCGGCCCTGGCGTGGGGTCGCGAAGCCCTCGCCATCCTGGAGCGTGTGCCCGAGCCCCGCATCCGCGTGGACGTGACGGCCGAGATGGCGTGGGCGGAGATGGTCCTGGGCAACTACGACGAGGCCGTGCGTCTGGGACAGGCCGCCCGGGAGGAAGCTGCCGCCGCGGGCTATCCGCAGGGCGAGGCCCGGGCCATCAACAGCCTGGGCGTCATCGCCCGCCGCCGGGGCGACGCCGCTACGACGCTGGTCCACTTCGTCGAGACCCTCGCCCTGCGCCGGGCCGCGGACGATTCGGCCGGAATCGCCATGGCCCTGAACAACCTCGGGTTCGTGTACTCCACCGACCTCGGCGACTTCGACCGCTCTCTGGAGCATCACCTGGAGGCGATGCGGATCCGTGAACGCCTGGGACGGCCGGCCGACCTGGCCCTCTCGCTCAACGACATCGGCGTCCTGTACCAGAGCCTGGGGGAGTTGGACCAGGCGCAGGAGTATCTGGAGCGGGCGCTGGAGCTGCGGCGAGAGCACGACATCCCCCTCCGGGTGGCGGGCACCCTCAGCAACCTGGGCGAGGTGATGCTGGCGCGGGACGACGCCGCGGGGGCGCTGGGCCACTTCCGCACCGCCATGGCCATCCGTCAGGATGCGGGGGAGCCCACGTCCATCGCGGCGTCGCACCTCCACATCGGGCAGGCGCTGACGCGCCTCGGGAGGCTCGGCGAGGCCGAAGCGTCGCTCCAGCGGGCCCTGGCCATGGCCGAGGAGCTGGGAGAGACCCGATCCCTGGCGCGCATCCACCAGGCCCTGGGGCAGCTGGAGTTCCGGTCGGGGCGCCACGACCTGGCGGAGCATCACCTCCTGCGCGCCGCGGGGCTGGCCGACGGGATGGGAGCGCGGCACCTGGTGGCCGAGATGTACGACATGCTCGCCGACGTGCGGGAGGCCTCGGGCGACGCGGCCGGGGCGCTTCAGGCGCATCGCCGGTTCAAGGCCGCGGCCGACGAGGTGCTGGACGAGGACAAGGCCCGGCGCTTCGCCTCCCTGGAGGCCCGCTACCAGGCGGAGCGGCGGGAGCGGGAGATCGAGGCCCTGCGCCACGACCAGACCGTGCGGGAGCTGGAGCTGGCGCGGCAGCGGCTCCTGCGCGACCTCATGGCCCTCGCCGGGGGTGGCCTCGTCGTCCTGGGCGTCCTCTTCCAGCGCCGCAGGGCGTCTTCGGCCCGCGAAGTGAACCGGCGCCTCGAGGTGATGGCGCGCACCGATCCCCTCACCGGACTGGACAACCGCCGGGCGTTCGTCGAGAAGGCCGAGGAGGAGCGGGCGCGGATGCAGCGATCCGGCCGCCCGGCTTCGGTGATCCTGGGGGACGTGGATCATTTCAAGGTGTTCAACGACCGCCATGGCCACGCCGTGGGGGACGAGGTGCTGCGGCACGTGGCGCGCCTGCTGGCCGACGCGGTCCGGGAGCAGGACACGGTGGCCCGCTGGGGGGGCGAGGAGTTCGTCTTCCTGCTGCCCGAGACCTCGGCGGAGGGCGCGGCCGTGGTGGCCGAGAAGCTCCGTACCACCATCTCCGGCGCCCCGACCGAAGCGGGCGACGCCGTCGTCTCCCTGACGATGACCTTCGGCGTGGCCGCGGCCCGGCCCGACGCTTCCGTCGATGCGTGGATCCTCGCGGCGGACGAGGCGCTCTACGAAGGGAAGGCCGCCGGCAGGGACCGGGTCGAGGTGGGCCGGCGGGCCACGCGGGCACCTCTCGGCGGCGCCCTGCTCCTCGCACTCATGGCCGGCTCGGTGCCGGGGGCCGCTCAGGAGGCGCTGCGGCCGCACGCCCCCGACTCGCTGGCGGCGGCCGACTACGCTCGCGCCGAGTCGTTCCTGGCCGCCGCCGCCGGGCCGCGGGTGACCGGGTCGGTGGATGGCGTGACCTGGCTTCCCGACGGCCGCTTCTGGTACCGCACGACCCGCCCGGACGGGCCGCGCGTGTACATCGTGGATCCCGCCGCCCGTGAGCGGCGGGCGCTCCTCGATCCCGTGCGGCTCGCCGATGCGCTCTCCGCGGCGGCGGCTGGACACCGCGGCGCCGCCCTCCTCGGGGCTGCACTACCGAAATCCCATCGGCACAACCCCACAGCTCGCGCCCTCGGCGGCCGGCTGGCCCGGCTCCC
>JAHWKH010000420.1 GCA_019347995.1 Gemmatimonadota bacterium
CGTGGCCGTGCTGGCCCTGGGGATCGGCGCCAACACGGCGATCTTCAGCGCCGCCAACGCCTTCTTCTTCCGGCCCCTGCCGTTCGCGGAGCCCGACCGGCTGGTCATGCTCTACGAGACCAATCCCGAGTTCGGGTGGGCCCCGGAGGACGGGACGACCGCGGCGCCGGCCAACGTCCTGGACTGGCGCGAGCGGGTGGACGCGTTCGCCGACGTGGCCATGTACAGCGAGTTCGTCGGCCGCGCGACCCATGTCCGGGACGGCGAGCCGATCCTCCTGAGCGTGGCGGAGGTGTCGGGCAACTTCTTCCACGTCCTCGGGGTGGCTCCGGAGCTGGGCCGGATCTTCCGGTGGGAGGAGACATGGGAAGGGGCCGGCGACGTCGTGATCCTCAGCCATGACCTGCCGGCCGACATCGCCCCCCGCGAAGTGGCCACCTTCGACCGCGACGGAGCATGGCACGTGACCGCGGTGACGCGCACCGGACGGACGACGCTGCCGACCCGTCGCGAGTTGGTGCAAGGGCGGGACCGCATCCACCTCGCCGTCCAGCGTGAGGCGGACGTCCAGCTCGAGCATGTCCGCCCGCCAGCGCTCCACGGCCTCCCGGAACGCCGCCATCGTATTCTCCGGCGCCAGGCGCGCGCCGCCGCGGTGCGCGATGAGGAGGGGGCGGCCCGCCAGGGCGGGGTGGCCCGGCCGGGGGCGGTTCAGGATCGGCACGTCAGTCCGCGCGCGCCGCCTCCAGCCGCTCCACCTCGGGCCGCTCCACGCGGTGGTACAGGTAGAGGACCAGGTCCAGCAGGCGGCTGGTGAGGTCGAGCTCGCGCCTGCAGCGGGCCTCGTCGTCCTCGTCGTCGGGGGAGCTGAGCGCCTCTTCCAGCTCCGGGACGCGGGCGGCGAGGAACACCAGCAGGTCCTCGACCACCTCGGGCCGCGGGTCGGCGGGCGCCAGCGCGTCGGGCATCACCTCCTCGAGGAGGAGCCCACGGACGAACGCCAGGAGCCCGGGGAAGGTGAGCTCGGCCAGGTGACCCTCCTCGGTCACCTCCTCGTGGGTGATGTGCTCCCATTCGAGCTCGTTCCAGTACAGATCCTTGGCCTCGTCCAGCATGAAGCCCCGCACCCGGGGGGAGAGAGGCTCGCTCCGGGCGGAGCGCTGGGCGAGCGGGCGGCCCAGCTCGCGGGCGAGCCGCTCGCGGCGACCCTGCAGCAGCGTGGTGATGCGGTCGTTCCTGGTCATGGCTCTCTGAAAGGCTATCGAAGAAGGGGAACGTCGATCCGGATGTCGATGTCGTGCGAGCCCTGGAAGATGGCCGACGGGCAGGGCGCGGACCAGGGAGGCCGGGACGGCCGGCGTCACTCCCGCTTCTCCCGTCGGGCCCGCGACGCCAGCGCGTCGTACAGCCCGCGGGGGAAGGCGCGCGCCACCCGGGTCAGGAGCGCAAGGGGGAGGGGAAACGCCACGTTCCGCGCGCGGCGCCGGATACCCTTCATCATTCGGCGCACCGCGACGTCCGGCTCCACGAGGAACGCCATGCCGTGGGCGTTCCTCTCCGTCATGGGGGTGCGCACGTAGCCGGGCGTGACCACGGTGACCGCGACCCCTCGGGCCCGGAGGTCCAGGCGCAGGCTCTCGAAGAACGCGGTCATGGCGGCCTTGGAGGCCGAATAGCCGGCGGTGAGGGGGAGCCCACCGTGGCCGGCCAGGCTGCTCACCGCCACCAGGTGGCCGCTGCCCCGCGCCAGCATCTCCGGCAGCACCGCCTCCACCGCGTAGACCGCGCCCAGGAAGTTGACGCGCAGCATCCGCTCCACGCCCTCGGCGTCGAGGCCTTCGGGGCGCGTGTTCTCGCTGATCCCGGCGTTGGCCACCAGGAGATCGACGGGGCCGAGCGTCCGCCGGCAGGCGTCGACCGCCCGATGGACGGCGGCGCGCGACGAGACGTCGCAGGGAAGCGCCGCCGCGATCCCGCCCTGGCCGCGGATCTCCGCCTCCACCTCCCGGAGCGCCCCTTCAGTCCGGGCGGCCAGGCCCACGGCCCAGCCTTCACGGGCGAGCGCCAGCGACAGGCCCCAGAGATTCCCCACCAGGCCGAAGTTCTTCAGGAACAGCAGCAGCGCCAGGCCGAGGATGATCTGTGGAATCATCAGCGGGAGGAACGTGGCGGCGTCGAGGACGTTCCGGTAGCGGAAGTCGAACCGGCCGATGGCGTACGCGGCAGCGGTGCTCAGCACGATGGCGATGAGCGTCGCCGAGCGCACGCGCGAGATCGGCATCAAGCGCGCCATCGGCGGTTCGCGCGGCCGGATCATCCGCGAGCTGGTCGCCGAAGCCGGCGTCATCGCCCTGATCGGCGGCCTCATCGGCCTGGGACTCGGCGCCGGCGTGGTCGTGCTGGCCAACGAAGCCGGGCGATCCGGCGGCACGGTGCTCTTCGACCTCACCCCGCTGACCGCCGCGTTTGCT
>JAHWKH010000421.1 GCA_019347995.1 Gemmatimonadota bacterium
GGCCGCGGTGGTGAAGGTTGCGCTGAACCCTCCCGCCGGACCGACTCTCGCGCTGCAGACCTTGACGATGATCGTGGACGAGGCTTACGCGCGCGGCCTGATGGTCACGGGGCACGTGCACGACCTCGCCGAGCTCGACATCCCGGACGAGCCCGCCACCCCGGCCGGCGGGCACATGGGCTTCGTACCCCTCTCCGACGTGGGCATCGGCGGCCGCGCCGCGGACGGCCCGCGAGGGGCGGAATGAGCGGCCCCGGCGGCGCCCGCGTCCTGGTGGCGGGAGTCGGCAACGTCCTGCGCGGCGACGACGGGTTCGGACCTGCCGTGGTGGAGGCCCTGGAGGCCGAGGGGCTTCCCCCGGGCGCCCATGCGGTGGAGGTGGGGATCGGTGGGATGAGCCTGCTGCTGGAGCTCATGGAGTGCTACGACGCCCTCGTCGTCGTGGACGCCGTCGCCCGGGACGGCGAGCCCGGAACGCTCTACGTCCTGGATCCCGACGTCCCGCCGGCCGCGGACGTGCCGGAGGCCGCCCGCGCGGGTCTGGCGGACGTCCACGAGCTCGTGCCCGACCGCATGCTGGTCCTCGCACGCGTCCTGGGCGTGCTTCCGCCCCGCGTTCGCATCGTCGGCTGCGAGCCGGCCCGACCCGAGGAGCTCACCATCGAGCTCACCCCCCCGGTGTCGGCCGCCGTGCCCCGGGCCGTGGCGGCGGTGCGCTCGCTGGTGGCGGAAACGGTGGGGGGCGGAGTGGCGGAGCCGCCGCTGGAACGACGGCAGGAGCCGCCCCGTGCCTGACGGTGGCTCGGCCGACGGGCTCCGGCGGAGGGACGAGATCCTCCAGATGATGTACTGGCTGCGCGGCGAGGGCCTGCTCGACGAGGTCGCGCCCCACGACCTGCTCCGTTTCCTGAAGCCGGCCGGGGAGTCCGTCCCTGCCCCGGAGGTGGAGCGCGACCTCCAGGGGCTCGCCGTCGCGGGAATGGTGGAGCTCTCCGCCACGGGGCGATACCGCCTCACAGCGCGGGGCGTGGCCGAAGGAGGACGGCGCTTCGCCGACGCGTTCGAAGGCATGACCCGGCAGGGGCACGGCGCCTGCAGCGACCCCGACTGCGAATGCCACGTCCTCGGGCCGGAGGCGTGCGTCCACGGCGCGCGCGTGCCATAGATAGATACCAGGGCCTCGATCCCGACCCCCCTCCCCGGAGGAGGAACTCATGAAGGCCGCCCGATGGACACAGTTCCGCTGGCTGCTCGGCCTCTCCGCGGCCTGGCTCACCGGGTACGCCATCTACCGGTACACGCTCTTCAACCCGCCGGATCACGGCACGGTCTACGGCATCATCTTCCCGCTGGCGCTCGTGCTGGCGGTCACCGGCTTCGTGCTGGCGTGGCGTCCGGCGGCCCTTTACCGGGAGGGGGGCTGGGGGGCCGCGTCGCTGAAGGTGGGGCTCACGGGCTTCGGGCTCGTCTGGATGGGCACGGGCGTGCACTGCACGCTCTCGTTCCTGGAAGGGATCGCCGCGGCGCCGCTGGGAGGGACCCTGGACATGATCCACATGCTGAGCGACCACGTCTTCCTGCCCGCCGCCGTGGTTGCACTGGCGTGGGCGCCGGACCGCGTGGCGCGGCGTCTGGGCGCCGCGTCGGCCGACGAGGGCGTGGCGAGCTCCTCCCTGCCGCCCGAGCCCGGGTCCGGAGCCCTGCACGAGCACGTCGGCGCGGGAGCCCGGGTCTGATCCTGTCGAGCCGGCGGGCGGCACCGCGCCCCGGCGCCGCCCGCATCCTGGTCGCCGGGATGGGCAACGTCCTCCAGGGCGACGACGGGTTCGGCGTGCGGGTGCTGGAGGACCTGGCGCGGTGCGCTCCCGCCCCGGGGGTCCGTCTCGTGGACGTCGGGATCGGGGGGATCCACCTCGTCCAGGCCCTCATGGACGGCTGGGACGCGCTGGTGCTCGTGGACGCCGTGGACCGGGGAGGCGCGCCGGGAACCGTCTGGGTGCTGGAGCCCGTGGTGCCGGACTGGGCGACGCTTCCGGACGCCGAGCGGGCCGCCCTGCTGGCCGACACCCACCACGCCGTTCCCGAACGGGTGCTGACGCTGGCGCGGGCCCTGGGCATCCTGCCGGCTCACGTGTACGTGGTGGGGTGCCAGCCGCGGCGAACCGGGCTGGGGCTCGGACTGAGCGACGCGGTGGCGCCGGCGGTGGAGAAGGGGTCGACGTGCGTCCGGCGCCTCCTGGACGAGCTCGCGTCCGCGGGCGGCGGGGACCTCGCCTCCGGCGAGCGCGCGGCCGATCACTGCCCATAGCCGGCCCACGTCGTAGGGAGACGCCCCGATGACAGCATCCTTAGCGCGCTCGAGCATGCTCAGGTGGGCCGCATCGCCGTACGTCTCGCCCAGCCCCACCAGCCCGGACGTGGTGTGGACCTGGACTATGGCACGCAGCGCAAACAGCTCGTGCACCCC
>JAHWKH010000422.1 GCA_019347995.1 Gemmatimonadota bacterium
AGTTCGACCCTCGATGCGCTGATCCGCGCCGGTTCGGTGCGCCAGGCGGCGCGCATGTGCGGGGTGCACCACAGCACGTTGCAAACCCGGGTCGACACCATCAGCGACATGGTCGGGTTCGATCCCTTGGACGGCCTCGGGCGCACCCGGCTCGGTATCGCCTACCTGGTATGGCGTCTGCGCCACTCACGCGTCCTCGACCTCCCCGCGCCGCTGCTGCGGCCGGGCATGGTCCTGGTGCGCACCGCGGCCTCGCTGGTCTCGGCCGGCACGGAGCGCACCGCCGTGGAGTTCTCGAAGAAGAGCCTCCTGGAGAAGGCGCGCTCGCGGCCCGACCTGGTGAAGAAGGTGGTGGAGAAGGCCCGCAGCGACGGAGTGCTCACGGCCTGGGATGCGGCGCGCTCGCGCCTGGACGAGCCCCTGGCCCTGGGCTACTCCTCCGCCGGCACGGTCATCGGCGTGGGCGAGGGCGTCGACGGCTTCCACGTGGGCGACCGCGTCGCGTGCGCGGGCGGCGGCTACGCGTCGCACGCCGAGATCGTGTGCGTGCCCGTCAACCTGGTGGCCCCGGTGCCCGACGGCGTGGCGCTGGACCACGCGGCCTTCTCCACCGTGGGCGCCATCGGGCTGCACGGGCTCCGGCTGGCCGAGCCCCAGCTCGGCGAGACGGTGGCGGTGGTGGGCCTGGGGCTCATCGGGCTGCTGGCGGTGCAGATGGCCAAGGCGTCGGGGCTCACGGTGCTGGGCGTCGACCTGGATCCCTCCCGGGTGGCGCTGGCCCGTGAGCTGGGGGCCGACGTGGCCCTGGTGAGCGGCCAGGGCGAGGACGCCTCGGCGGCGGCCCGGGCCCTCACCGGAGGGCTGGGCGTGGACGCGGCGCTGGTGACGGCCGCCACCCCCTCGACCGCACCGGTGGAGCTGGCCGCCGAGCTGTGCCGCGACCGGGGCCGCGTGGTGGTGGTGGGCGCCGTGGGCATGGACCTCCCTCGGCCGCCCTTCTACGAGAAGGAGCTCTCCTTCCGCGTGTCGCGCTCCTACGGCCCGGGCCGCTACGACCCGACCTACGAGGAGGGCGGGGTCGACTACCCCATCGGCTACGTGCGCTGGACGCAGAACCGCAACCTCGGCGCCTTCCTGGAGCAGGTCGCCCGGGGTGCCGTGAGCGTGGAGCCGCTGGTGACGCACCGCTTCGCCATCGCGGAGGCTGCCTCGGCCTACGCGCTCATCACCGAAGGCGACGAGCCGTCCCTCGGGGTCCTCATCACCTACCCCCAGGGCCCCATGCCCGCGGAGGACCGGCCGGCGCGCCGCGTCGAGATGGAGGGCGCCGTGGCCCCCGCCGGCGACGTCCCCGGCGTCGCGCTGGTGGGCGCGGGCGCGTTCGCCACCGCCACCCTCCTTCCGGCGATGAAGGACGCGGGGGGCCTGGGCTTCGTGGGCGTGTGCACCGCGACCGGGGCCTCGGCCCACCACGCCGCCAAGAAGTTCGGCTTCCGCTACGCCACCACCGAGGTGGAGGAGCTGCTGGCCGACCCCGGCGTGGACGTGGTGGCCGTCGCCACGCGCCACCACCTGCACGCGCCGCAGATCGTGGCGGCGCTGGAGGAGGGCAAGCACGTCTTCTGCGAGAAGCCGCCCGCCCTGGACGAGGACGGCCTGGCCGACGTGGTGCGCGCCCACGCCTCCGCCGGCGACCGCCTCCTCGCCGTGGGCTACAACCGCCGCTTCGCCCCCATGGCCGTGGCCATGCGCGAGGCGCTGGCGGGCGCGGGTGAGCCTCTGATGGTGCACGCCCGCGTGAACGCCGGCTTCATCCCTCCCGACCACTGGACGCAGGACCCGGCGGTGGGCGGCGGGCGCATCATCGGCGAGGGCTGCCATTTCGTGGACCTCCTCGCCTTCCTCACCGGCTCGCTCCCGGTGCGCGTGAGCGCACGCGGCGTGGCCGACGGCGGACGCTACCGCGAGGACAACGTGGTCCTCACGCTGGACTTCGCCGACGGGTCGGTGGGCTCCGTCACGTACGTGGCGTCGGGCGACCGCGGCCTGGGCAAGGAGCGCGTCGAGGCGTTCGGGGGCGGCGTGGCGGCGGCGCTGGACGACTGGCGCCGGCTGGACGTGCACCGGGGCGGCAAGCGGACGGGGGAGACGAGCCGCCTGCGCCAGGACAAGGGCCACCGCGGCGAGTGGGAGGCGCTGGCGCGGGCGCTGCGGGAGGGGGGGCGGCCGCCCATCGCGCTGGAGAGCCTGGTGGCCACGAGCCTGGCCACGTTCGGCGCCGTGCGCTCGCACAGGAGCGGCGAGGCCGAGGCCATCGCCGCCGCCGGGTTCATCGAACGGGCCCGCGGCGGCGAGGGCGCCGGGTCGTGAGCGCCGAGCCTGCGGCGGGCACGGCTGCCGGGGGCGCCGCGGCCGACTGAGCAGGAGCGTGCCGAGCTGGCGGCGTTCC
>JAHWKH010000423.1 GCA_019347995.1 Gemmatimonadota bacterium
GCGCCCACGTCTCCAGCCACGCGCGCGCACAGGCCGCCGACGATGCGATGGCTGCGCCCGGCGCGCGCCGCGGGCGCGACCACGAGGCGGCCCACGTCGACGGCGCTTCCCTGCGGTCGCGCGCGCACGCCGAAGTCGCGCTCCGTCGGGAGCCGGCCCCCGGGCGTCGGCGCCACGATCCGCATGCTGGCCGCGAGCGCGCCGCCGTCACGGCAGACGACGAACTTGGCGCCCGCGTCGTCCGCGCTCTCGGCGCCGCTCCTTGGCGCGCGCCATGCGCCGGGCCAACGAGGCCGACCTACGGCGACTCAAGGCTCTGCTGGAAGGCTGACAAGGCCGACCGGCGCGGTTGGACCTGACGACCGGAGTCCGGCGACGGTGACGCCGACGCGGTTTCGCTGAGCTGGTGGTGTGACCGTGAACGTCGCCGGGCGCGCCACTACTCGCAGCCGAGCAGCTTCTTGATGGACGAGCACTCGTCGGCCGGCGGCCCCGGGGTCGTCGTGGCGGGCGTGGTGGAGGGCTGCGTCGGCGTCGGGGGCGGCGGCGCGGGCTTGGCCGGCGCGTCGTTGTCCGCCGAGGGCGGCGGCGTTGGGCGCGGGCGGGGCGCTGGCGGCCGAGGCCGGGGTCCGGGTGGCCAACATCTTCCACGCGGGCGACGGCAATCTCCATCCGAACATCCTCTTCGACCGCCGCGATCCCGACCAGGTGGCGCGCGTGGAGCAGGCGTCGAAGGAGATGCTGCAGGTGTGCGTGGACGCGGGCGGGACCATCACGGGCGAGCACGGCGTCGGCCTCGACAAGCGGGACCAGATGCGCATGGTGTGCTCGGAGGACGATCTGGCGGCCATGGCGGCCGTGAAGGCGGTGTTCGATCCATGGGGACGGGCGAATCCCGGCAAGGTCCTGCCGGCGCCGACCGGCGATGGGGCGGAGCCCGCCGCCGCCGACGGCGGGGGCTCCGCGTGAGCACGACCCTGGCGGCCGGGGCGGATCTGTTGCGGGACGTGCTGCCCCCGGACAGGGTCGTGGCGAGAGACGACACCCGCGAATGGGCGGTGGTCGGCCGCGCCCCCCGCATGGTGGCGTTCCCGGATTCGCCGGACGAGGTCGCGTCGATCCTGGCCCTGGCGCGGGAGGAACGGTGGGCCGTGGAGCCGGCGGGTGCCGGGACCTGGCTCGACGCGGGCAATCCCGGCCGGCCGGTGGACCTCGTGGTGAGCACGGCGCGCATGGATCGGGTCGTCGAGCACGAGCCGGGCGATCTCACGCTCACGGCAGCCGCGGGGCTCACCCTGCCCGACCTGGCCCACCGGGTCCGGAGCGCACGCCAGTGGCTGGCTGCCGACCCCCCGGGTAGGGGAGGCACCCTCGGCGCCCTCGTCTCCACGGGTTCGGCGGGGCCCCTCCAAACGGGCTACGGCGGCCCGCGCGATCTGGTGCTGGGGGTGGAGATGGTGTCGGGCGATGGGCGGGTGCTGCGCCTGGGCGGGCGCGTGGTGAAGAACGTGGCCGGCTTCGATCTCGTGCGCCTCGTGGTGGGCTCCCGCGGCACGCTCGGGGTGGTCACGGGCGTGACGGTACGGCTCCACCCGCTCCCTCCCGTCGACCGGACGTGGGTCCTCGACGCGGACCGCGCGGAGGACCTGGTGCCAGTGGCGCGGCGGATGGCCACCACGGATGTGACGCCTGCGGCCCTCGAGGTCGTGGAGCGGCGCGGCCCGCTGGATCGTGTCCCTCCGGGCCGAGTCGAGCCCGATCGTCTCTGCCAGCAGGCCGGAGAGCGAACCGACCCGCTCCGCGTGGAAGCCCGTGAGGTCGTCCCGATACTCCGCCGCCGTGGCGAGCCGGATGAGGATCTCCGTTCGCGCCTCCTCGAGCTCGGCCCGCGGGAGCGCCAGCGCCTCCGGCGCCGCCCCCCGCTCCTCCGCCCTGTCGAGCAGGCGCGCGGCGGCATCCGCCGCTCCGTAGGACCGGAGGACGCGCGCGAATGCGACCACCGCGGCCAGGTCGGGGAAGGCGGTCGCCAGGTACTCGTCGAGCTCGGCGTCGGTGAGGCAGTCGACGGCAGTGCTGGAACCCGTGCCGCGCGGGTCGAACCCGACGATGTCGAAGGAGTCGCGCAGCGCGTCCCCGAAGGAGTAGCGCGCGTTCTCCGCGTACGTCGTGCCCGGCGCTCCCGGGCCACCCGGGTTGACCACCAGGGACCCCACCCGGTTCGCAGGGCTGCGCGCGGGGGCACGCAGCAGCGCGATCTCGATCCGCTCCCCGGTGGGCCGCGCATAGTCCAGCGGCGCCTCCATCACGGCACACTCGAAGTCGCCCCGACACGGGCTCCACTCGACCTGCTGGCTGTAGAAGTCCGCCAGCTCCGGCACGGGCGATGCCGTGACCGACGGGTCCGGCGACGGCGCCGACCGCTCCGGCACGCGAATGACCCTCG
>JAHWKH010000424.1 GCA_019347995.1 Gemmatimonadota bacterium
CACCCGCGCCGTCCTCGACGAGGTGCTGGAGCGCGCCGCCCATGTCGACGAGCTGTCCGAGGCCGTCGACAGGAAGAAGAAGGAGATCGGTGACGCGGAGGCGCGCATGGCCCGCCTCGACACCCTACTCGGGGACATCCAGGGCAGCCTGGAGACGGTGCGCAGCCAGAAGGCGATGGTGGACGCCGTGCTCGACAAGGCGAGCCAGCTCTCCTTCCAGGCGAAGGAGGCCGAGGCGCTCATCGGGGCGCTGCGGGAGGAGCGCGATCTCGCGTCTCGGGTGATGGAGGCGGTGCGCGAAGTACAGGAGGACAAGCGCGCCGGCTGAGGGAGGCGTGGCCGTGGCCGACTGGTCGTCCCTCCTTCCGCTCGTGGCACGGGCCCTCGGCGCATTCCTGCTGGCGCTGCCGGTGGCGTGGGACCGGGAGCGCTCCACCCGCATCATGGGACTCCGCACCTTTCCGCTGGTGGCGGTGGCGAGCTTCGCCTACGTCACCGTGGGCGTCGAGGTCGTGGGACCGGACGCGTCCGATGCCGAGGCGCGGCTCATCCAGGGGCTCATGACCGGGATGGGTTTCATCGGCGGAGGGGCCATCCTGAAGCGGGAGGGGCATGTGGAGGGGACCGCCACCGCATCCAGCCTCTGGGCCACGGGCGCCATGGGCGCCGCGGTGGCGTTCCGGAGGTACGACGTGGCGGTGGTCGTGAGCCTGCTCACCTTCCTCGTGCTGAGACTCATGACGCCGCTGGAGGAGCGGTTGGCTCCGGACGACGGCTCCGGCACCGACGCGGGCGACGAGGGTGAGAGCTGAGGAGCGGCATGTGGCCGCGCCGCCGGGAGGGCGTCGTTGCCCCGCCGCCCACGGCGCGGGAGATTGCCGCCCCGGGCCCGCCGCCCGGCCTCCGCTTCCCTAGTCCCGGCAGGTGTCATGCTACGCCGCACCTTTCCCGCCCTCTCCGCCGCCGCTTGCGCGGCCGCCTTCCTGGCGCCGTCCACCTCCGCCTCCCAGGACGAGGCCAAGCGCTACCGTGACGCCGCCGACAGGATCGTGGCGGCGGCGCTGGCCGATTCGGCGGCCACCTGGAGCCGGCTGGCGTACCTGGTGGATACTTTCGGTCCGCGCTTCAGCGGCACGGTGGCGCTGGAGCGCTCCCTGGACTGGATCCTCTCGGAGATGGAGGCCGACGGCCTCGAGGGCGTGCGGGGAGAGCCGGTGATGGTGCCCCACTGGGTGCGCGGCCAGGAATCGGCGACGCTCCTCTCCCCCCGCAGACACGACCTCCCCATGCTCGGCCTCGGTGGCAGCGTCGGCACCCCACGGGGCGGCATCCAGGCCGAGGTGCTCGTGGTGGGGAGCTTCGACGAGCTGGAACGCAGATCGGACGAGGCTCGGGGACGGATCGTCCTGTTCGACGCGCCCTTCACCAGCTATGGCGAGACCGTCCGTTACCGCAGCGGCGGCGCGGTGGCCGCCGCCCGGGCGGGCGCCGTGGGAAGCCTGGTGCGCTCCGTCGGACCCGTCTCGCTCCAGACGCCCCACACCGGCGGCATGGCCTACGAGGAGGGCGTGGCGCGCATTCCCCACGCCGCCATCACGGTGGAGGACGCCTCCATGCTCCGCCGCATGCAGGAGCGTGGCGAGCGCATCGAGATCGATCTGCGGATGGAGGCGACCACGCTCCCCGACGCCTGGTCGCGCAACGTGGTGGCCGAGCTGGTGGGCTCCGAGCGGCCGGACGAGGTGGTGGTGCTCGGCGGCCACATCGACTCCTGGGACGTGGGTCAGGGGGCCATGGACGACGGAGGCGGCAGCGTCGCCGCCTGGGAGGCCGTGCGGCTCCTGGGGGAGCTGGGCCTGCGTCCCCGCCGGACGGTGCGGGTGGTCCTGTGGACCAACGAGGAGAACGGCCTGCGGGGCGCCACCGCCTACGCCGACGCCCATGCCGAAGAGACGCACGTGCTGGCCATGGAGTCCGACGCCGGCGTGTTCGCGCCCACCGGCTTCGGCTTCACCGGGTCGGACGAGGCCTACCGCATCGTGTCGGAGATCGGGACCCTCCTCGAGGGCATCGGTGCCGGAGCGATCCTGCGCGGCGGGGGTGGGGCCGACAGCGGCCACCCGCTGAGGCGGGACGGCGCGGGCGCCGGACTGGCGCAGCAGGCGGTGTACGGCCTGACCGAGCTGCAGCGTGACGGGATCCGCGGCTCGGAGCTGGTGGCGAATCCCGGCTGCTATCCGACCGGCGCACTGCTGGCGCTGTCTCCGCTGCTGCGGCGCGGTCTGGTTTCGGGGTCGGTGGTGATCAACGCAGCGTCGGGGGTGACGGGCGCCGGTCGATCGCCGAAGCGCGAGCTGCTCTTCGCCGAGGTGGCCGAGGACTACCGGGCGTACGCGGTGGGCAACACGCACCGGCACGTGGCCGAGCTGCGCGCGTGC